>JBDTIZ010000314.1:0-27157 GCA_039936115.1 Gammaproteobacteria bacterium | reverse complement strand
ACAGGTATGCCTGCAGGCATTTGTACAATCGAAAGTAGCGAATCCATTCCCTTCAATGCTTTTGATTTTATCGGCACACCCAACACAGGTAATGATGATTTAGCAGCAATCATGCCTGGCAAATGTGCTGCGCCACCTGCACCTGCAATAATGACTTCAAACCCTTTTGAATCAGCACTAGTTGCGAAATCAAACAATATATCAGGCGTTCTGTGCGCAGAAACAATTTGCGTAAAGTAGGGAATCTTTAACGTATCTAACATATCGCAGCAATGCTGCATGGTTTCCCAATCTGATTTAGATCCCATTAAAACTGCGACGAGTTTATTCTTTTCTGGCATAGCTACTCCGGTTTTCTTTTTTATGAAGAAATATATTTTTAAAACCCACATTCATATTGATTGCGATCATCTTCATCTATATGGTCAGTTGCTGATTGGGGGGTAACTGTAACAATAGTTTCGCGGACTTCCCGAGTTTTTATCAAACCAAAAAAACTACGTCTATCTTCGACAGTTAGTACTATTTTATTTGCAATAACAACGGGTTCATCTGGAGCATCTCCCGATGACAGTAAGGAATGAGAAAGATTTTTTTCTTCATCACTCGGTGACTTAACAGGTTTTTTTTCATAAGCATTTCTATATTTTTTAAATACAGCATCATGCTCCTTTCGTAATTCTCTTAAATCTATCTGTGGAATACTTAACAAATCTATCTTTAAAATATGATTTCGCATGTACTCTAATGTATATGGGCCACAATCAACATGATTGATCATCCCTTGATGACCGAAATAAACATAAGAAATTTTAATTTCAGGAAAATATTTCTGACACGTATTTTGAATGTAATAATAATTATCCGCGAAGGTCTTTGAAATAGATTGCGCTTCACTATCAAGCAAAGATAAGTAAACTGATACTGTGGATGAACAAAAATCTGCGACTGAACTATAGATAGTTGATTTTGACTCATAAAAAACTGCTGAATTATTTATAGTATCAATCACTAACAAGCGAAAATGATTTCTTCCTATTTCACAAATGGGAACCATTATTTTGGTACAAGGTATTTCTGGTTGACAATCTTTTGTCTTCTGTACGTACGCATTTAAAGCATCATCTAAATTTAGACTAGAATTGTTGTAGTTATACTTATCTTGTTTTGATAGCGGATAATTAGCGACTTTTAAAATTGCTATTTCTTCTTTATGATTTTTTCTTTTAATTATCCAACCTACAATATCGGTTGGTTTTTGAGGATTGAAAATTTTTTTCACGTGTTCGATGCTTAAGGTATTCTTCTGCTCTATCCATCCATAGAGAACAACATTCATTTGATGCGGTAAATAGGCATCTTCATTGACTTTTACCTCGTCAATGGGAGGACTCGAAGTGGATAAAGGTAGGCTTGAAGCAAACATCGAATTATTTCTCCATTAAGAACACTTTCATTAATCAAAAAACAGTGTAATAGCATCCTGAATAAACTTCCTGATAGCTAATCGATCTAACTTTCTACAGGACAAATAATAAATACAAATTGTTGTAATGTAAACTTAAACACGATGATCTAATATAACACTAGTCGGTGATCTATTTTTAGTTCAAGATAGGCTGTATCGATGTGTTTACTGGACATTTCTAAGGAAGATAGTCATGAAAGGAAAAATTGCTTTAGTTACCGGTGGCATGGGAGGGATTGGCACATCAATATGTCAATATCTTGCAAAGGAAAATGCGCTCGTTATTGCAACCTATCATCATAGGGAAAACCGAGACGCTGCTTTAGCCTGGCAAACAGCTCAAAAGAACTTGGGCTATGATATTCAGACTTGCCATGTCGATGTGTGTGATTTTTCCTCCTGCACTGACATGGTTGTCAGCTTAGAAAAAATATATGGAAGAATTGATATTTTAGTTAATAACGCGGGCATTACGCGTGACATTCCATTTCATAAGATGGAAGTTTCGCAATGGAATGATGTGTTACGAACAAATTTGGATAGTGTGTTTAACGTAACGCGAAATGTTATCAATGGCATGATCAAAAATAATTATGGACGAATTATCAATATTTCTTCTATCAATGCGCAAAAAGGACAATACGGTCAAACGAATTACACTGCTGCTAAAGCGGGTATGCATGGTTTTACTAAAAGTATCGCACAAGAAGTTGCAAAAAATGGTATTACTGTTAACACCATCTCACCAGGCTACATTGAAACCAATATGGTGATGTCACTTTCAACCAGTATACTTAACAAAATTATCGAACAAATTCCAGTTAAACGTTTAGGCCAGCCTGAAGAAATTGCTCGCGCTGTGACGTTTCTTGCAGCAGAAAAAAGTAGTTTTATTACTGGATCGAATTTAGTTATCAATGGCGGACAATATTTACTTTAAAATTTAAAAGGCAAAGATTTAACATGAATGAAGAAGTGAGAATTATTAAAAAATATACCAATAGACGCCTGTATGATATGACTGAAAGCTGTTACATCACAATGAATGACATTAAAAACTATGTTATTGCAAATATTAATTTTGAAATTCGTGATGCGAAAACAAATCAAAATTTAACAAATGCTGTACTGTTACAAGTTATTTTAGAAGAAGAAAATTTCAATAAACCTATTTTCACGACTGAAATTTTAAAAAACTTTATTCGCTTTTATGGAAATCCCAGCCAACAAGCAATGAGTGATTTTTTAGCCCAATTTACCAACTCGTTTAATGAGAAAATTCCACCAAAATCCATGGATAACTTGATCAATTTAACCCAACAAAACATGGAAATCTGGAATCAATCTGTTGAAAAATTCTTTGCACACATGGGTCCAAAAACCGCTGGTTCTGAAAAAAAACCCAATAAAAACAAAGGGAAATGAAAAAACCCATGATGCGCCTCTTGACGCCACCGCTCGGCTGTACTATCCTTAATTTGTGCGGTGCACAATATTCATTTTAGGAGACTTGTCATGCAAAAAGATTATAGCGAACAGTGGTCAGAAATTTGCGGCGCTTACAGTAAACCGCTGTCTGAATTAAATGAATTAAATACAAAGATGTTGAGCGAGCTTTATGAAAAAGGTAATGCTTGTATCAAAAACATAACGAATGCTAAAAGACCTGAAGAATTTGTAAGTAGTCAGTTAAAATTTGCGATGGATTCTAGTGCTTGTACGGTTGAATATTTTCAAGACCTATTGGCTCTCTTGAAAAATTCCTCAACAGATATGACTAAATCGTATGGCAACTATGCGAATGATGCTATTAAAAATAGCACGAATGCATTTACGGGAAAGCATAAAGCGACCACAGAAAAATAATTTTTTCTGTCATCCTGAACGTAATGACCCGTGCCATTCTGATGACCTGTCATTCCCGCGTGGCGGGAATGACAAGTTTTTTTCTGTGAGGAGATGCAATGAAATCAACGGATGAAAAAGTCACTACCCGGACGAAACGCAGCAAAAAATCTCCCTCAAAGCAAAAAAAATCAACCCAAACATTATATGACTTCGAAAAAATCAATTTATTTTCTTCACTCTTTTCAAATCACTGGAAAAGTTTTTTTGATGTCATGTCAGCACATTCCGATTTGAAAACAGAAGATTACACTTTATATTGGCAAAATTACATTTCAACACAACAAAAACTTATGCAACCTTTTCTCTCTAACACAGCTAGCGAAAATCCATTACATGAATCCATCCAGCAATCCTATCAAATCATGTCGGAACAAACGCAAACCTGGTTAGATATGGCTTTGCAACATGTTGATGACACTAAAATACAACGAAAATTACGCTTTCTGACGAAACAACTGATTGAAGCATTACATCCCAATAATTTTTTATCGACGAACCCTGATGCCTTAAAATTATTACTAAATGAACGAGGCGAAAATTTAATTAATGGCTTTAAACAATTCTTGGAAGATGCGGAATTGAGTAAAGTCATATTTAATATTACTTCAGCAGACAGTAGTCGTTATATTGTTGGTGAAAATATTGCAATAACGAAGGGTAAAATTATTTTTCAAAATGAAATTATGCAACTTATACATTATGAAGCTCGCACTGAAAAAGTCTATGAAATTCCTCTCTTAATTGTGCCACCTTGGATAAACAAATATTATATTTTAGATTTACAGGCAGACAATTCTTATGTGAAATGGATTCTCGATCAAGGCTATTCTGTGTTTCTAATTTCTTGGGTAAATCCAACCTCGGAACATGCTCGTTTTACTTTTACCGATTACATGGAAAACGGACCATTGACTGCAATGCAAATTGTACGTGATGTTGGGCTGACTGAAAAAATTAATGTATTAGGTTATTGCGTAGGCGGAACGTTATTGGCGTGCGCGTTGAGTTTTCTTGCTGCTAAAGAGCAAAATTTTGTAAATAGCGTGACTTTTTTGACAACATTATTGGATTTTTCCGACCCGGGAGATCTAGGCGTATTTATTGATGAAGAACAACTTTCGTTGCTTGAATCTTATATACAAAGGAATGGTTTTTTAGATGGCGAATTAATGAATGCCGTATTTACTATGCTCAGACCTCAAGAATTATTATGGTCTAATTATGTTAATCGATACATGAAAGGTCAAAAACCAATGCCGCTTGATTTTCTGAATTGGAACTCAGATTCGACAAATATTTCAGGTAACGTACATCTTTTTTATTTACGTGAAATGTATTTACAAAATCATTTAGCGAAATCGGGCGCCATTACTCTTTCTAATATACCCATTGATCTCGGCAAGATTAATATACCCAGTTATTTTTTAGCCGCTCAAAAAGATCATATTACAATCTGGACATCTTGTTATAAAAGTATGCAATTACTTAGCGGCAAAAAGAAATTTGTACTGGCAAACTCAGGCCATGTTGCTGGGGTGATCAATCCCCCCATCAAAAATAAATATGGTTATTCTACTTATGCTGATCTTACGCTGGATTCGACTGATTGGTTACAATCAGCAACATTGAATTCTGGGTCTTGGTGGACTGATTGGGAGACTTGGTTGAAAGATTTTTCTGGAGATTGTATTTTGGTTAATAAAGAATATCATTCAAGCTATCAGCCGCTTGAAGATGCGCCTGGGAGTTATGTTAAAACTAAGCTTTCAGATTTGCGTTGAAGCTTCAAATGTTAAGCATGCTTTTGTGGTTCGCCACCACATAAACTCATATTTCACCTTGCATCTAAACCCCCATCAGACAGATAATCACTTATAATTTTAAAATTTATAGGGATGAAACATCTAAATGAGTTTTTTTAGGGAAGCATTAAAGCGGATTTTGTTTGGATGTTTGTTACTCTCAATTAATTGTTTTGCCGAGGTTAATAACAATTCTAGTATCGTCAAAAAGCTAAATGATATTTCGCGTGCGACTAATAGTATTATTGGCGTTTCTGCGATTTATTTAGAAACTAATCAAAAAGTATCATACAACGGTAATGTGCCTTTTTTTATGGCAAGTACCATAAAAGTACCTATTGCAGTCGCATTTCTACATCGTGTCGATGAAAACCAGGATTCTTTAGATCACGTCGTTCGTTTGAGTAATAATAACTCTATACCGGGTAGTGGCTCCTTGTATCATTCGTTGAACAAAGGCTATGTGGATATTTCATTAGGTAAGCTACTTAGATTAATGCTAACAATCAGTGATAATAGTGCAAGTGATGCCATCCTGCGTGAAGTTAATGGACCCGTGACAGTCAGCCGAATGTTACACGCTTATGGTCTTGATCACATCATGGTAAGACGTTCTCTCCTGCATATTTTAGTCGACGAAAACGGTGCGAACCCAGATGTGTTAAATCAGTCGCATACTTCCAAGTATCTAGAAAAAATTTTTGGCCAAGTACCCATTGCAAAAAAACTATTTGCCTGGAAACAATTTCAAAATGATCCTCGGGATACCACAACACCGGATGACATGGTGATGTTATTAGTAAAATTATACAATCGTGAGTTACTTTCAGACGATAGTACTGATTTATTGCTGGGTATTATGGAACGATGCCAAACAGGCAAAACACGGATTAAGAAACTCTTACCTTCTGGTACGAAAGTCGCACACAAAACAGGCTCTTGGGCTATTTACTCACGAAATATATTGAAACATCCTGGGTCAAAACAACTTTTCAGATTTGCAAGTGATGTGGGAATTATTTCACTGCCGCGCGATCAAGGGCATATCGTTATTGCGGTCTATGTGAAATCCAGGGGAGTGAGCGATCATGTGCGTTCGCGTGCTATCGCGCTGGCTTCTCGGGCGGTATATGATCATTTGACTCGGAATGGGTAAAGAAAAAATGTTGGGGCAAACCTAAGATGCCTCTCCCGTAGCCTATCTCAGCTAAAAAAGCTCCCTCTGCTCCCGCACTTTAAATCACTGTCACCCCGCAACAAGTGCGGGGTGACAGAGTCTTTTGAACAGCATTGCTTAAACCAATACATTCCCCATCATTTTCTCAAGCACACGCAACGGCGAAAGCTCAGGATTCAACATCGCATCAACTGGCAAATAAAACGTTTGTTCAAACATATACTGACCTGACATTGCCGCATGTGAAACATGATCTGTTTGTACAATCCAAGTATTGCCAGGCACAAAACCGATTTCACATTGTGGAACAGCTTTTTGATACTCTAAATCCGCTTTCATACGATTATGAATTTGCAGCATGATGTGATCGTATTTGGTTCGATACGTTTTGGTCAGCTTTAGACTTTTTAGCAAGAACGATTTTCCAGGCCATGGACGTGGTACTTGCGGTAAAAAACGTTTGGCAACATCTGCATAAGGTTCGCCTACTCGCCACAAACGTGCTTGACCATTAGGATTGATATTAGTAAACACACGTAATATTCGGCGACCTTGATTAGGTGTGGCAGGAAACGCATCAACATGCAGACGCGTATCATCTTTGCGATAGGAACTCACACGGCCTGAAATTTCAACCGGTCTAAAACTCGTGCGACCGATTTGTAAAGCGTGGATATAGGGTGAAAATAGATTGCGAATTAGATTTTCAGCGTGATCAGCAAAACGTTGTAGCATTTTTTTCAAATCGTCATGATCTTGACCTTTGCATTCTGCACCACGCAATAATCCCGTGCTGCGATTAAAGCTGATATTTTTAGTTTTAAAATTTGTGATGGTAGAAGTAAGAAATTTATTTTCATGACTCAACACTTGGAAAGGTAATTGTGGAAATAACAGAATTTTGCCGCTTTCAAGAGCGGTGATAGATTGCGTTTGGATTTCAGTTGAGAATGATGAATTCCAGTCGGTATTTGCAATTTCTTTTATAAAGTCTGTTAGCATATTTTTTATGTCACAAAGTTATCTAGTAAATTTAGTTGTCTCATTTCCGCGAAGGCGGGAATGACACACTCTTGAATGCCGGATATCTTAACAACAAAATAATCCCACTGCACACGGATTTTATTGGTTTTTCAGAATGATTTCAGGAAGGATTTTGCTTTGCCAATTGACTTTTTCGGTAGGTGCCATCACTTTCGCAATCCCGCGAATTAATTCTTCTTGCTGTTGATTTGTGCAGCGACAATCCAAGATAACAATATTTTTTTTGTCCTGCTTTTCTGTGACTGTCACAGTTGCAGTCACTATATCACCCACTTTTGTAGGACGCATGAATTCTAAGGTTTGTCCTAGATAAATAGTACCAGGGCCTGGTAGCTGCGTTCCCAATACGGTCGATATTAACGCCCCACCCCAGATACCGTGGGCAATAATGCCCTTGAAAATGGTTTTTTGGGCGAAGGCTGGGTCTAAATGCACTGGATTGATATCACCTGATAATATCGCAAAAATCTCAATATCTCTCGCTGTAATCTGACGGCTAATCAAAGCGGTATCCCCGACTTGAATTTCATCAAACGTGCGATTTGTGAGTTCATGATTATTGAGGTTCATTAGTCTATTTTAAACCAATTTGGTGAGCTAAATTGTCACTCTGCTAACCTATTGATTAATTGCATTATGCTTAATATCTTTTTGAAAGATAGATTCAGTTAACTCATTTATATTCATCGTACAATCTATTTAATTAATTTTACATAAAACTAGAATATGTTTATAGTATTTAACTTGAATATGATTAAAACAGATACAGATTGAGGGCAGAAAGCTGAAAACCACAAAAAAAACCGGACTTACGACAGTCGCCCTAGTTTTATTAATTACAGGTGCTATTGATAGCATCCGAAATTTGCCAGCAACCTCTTTATTTGGCAGCTCACTGATATTCTTTTTTATTTTTTCTGCCATCATTTTTTTGATTCCTGCAGCGCTTGTTTCTGCTGAATTGTCATCTGGCAACGCAGAAAAAGGTGGTATCTATCATTGGACTCACTCCGCATTTGGCGAAAAATTTGCGTTACTATCGGTTTGGTTACAATGGGTTAATACGATGGTGTGGTTCCCAACGATATTATCTTTTATTGCAGGCACTGCAATCTACTTTCTTGATCCCGGTTTAGCGCAAAGTAAACTTTATCTGGTGTCAGTTATCCTCAGTGTTTTTTGGATCATGACATTTATCAACCTGAAAGGAGTTCATACCTCTGCACGATTTGCCAATACCTGCTCGTTTATAGGTATGGTGATACCGATGGGTTTAATTATACTTTTAGCCATTGTATGGGTTTGTCTAGGCAAACCTATACAGATACATTTTACTGCAGCGACTATGTTGCCATCGTTATCACACACTGATAATTGGATTTCGTTAACGGCCATTATGACCTCATTCTTAGGCATTGAATTAGCCATGGTGCATGTCAAAGAAGTGCATGATCCGCAAAAAACATTTCCGAAAGCACTTTATTTTTCTGTGCTATTGATTTTGTTTACGATGATTATGGGTTCACTTGCCATTGCTTTGGTTTTACCTAAGGATCAAATTAATTTGGTATCCGGTGTGATGCAAGCATTTACGAATTTCTTTTCGGTTTATCATATGCCGTGGTTAATTCCAGTGATGACAGGAATGATTTTGCTGGGAAGTTTAGGCAGCATGACGAGCTGGATTATTTCACCGGCTAAAGGTTTATTGCAAGCTGCGCAATCAGGTTATTTACCGAAATTTTTGTTACATCAAAATAAACATGGTGTAGCAAGTCATTTATTAATTATGCAAGCTATCTGTGTGAGTCTCATCTGTTTAGCGTTTTTGTTGATGCCTAGCGTGAATGGTTCTTATTGGTTATTAACAGCTCTCAGCACTCAGCTTTATATTTTAATGTATGTGTTAATGTTTAGCTCTGCGATTTGCTTAAAATATAAATTAAAATCCCAGTTTCATGCATTTACTATTCCGGGTGGAAAACTTGGTATGTGGTTAGTGTGTATTTTAGGATTAATTGGTTGCGCCATTACATTGACGGTTGGATTTATTCCGCCATCTGGGATTAATGTTGGAACGCCGTTGCATTATGAAGTTGTTTTTTGTAGCGGAATTGTTTTGATGATCCTACCCGTTGCAGTGTTTTATTTTTATAAAAAAAAACTGCGGTGAATTCTAGGTTGGAAAATGAATTTTGTGGTGAAGTTGGTTAGCTGTTTATGCGTGCCGGAAATCAGTATCAATGCTTTTTAAATTCATACGCCAATTGAGTCAAACTTTCTTTAGCATCACCGAACAATAACCACGTGTGATCTTGCACATAAAGATCGTTTTCAATCCCTGAAAATCCCGGATTCAAACTTCGTTTACAAACAATAACAGCTTTTGCTTTATCCGCGTCCAAAATCGGCATGCCATAAATCGGGCTGGCTTTTACATAACGCGCGGAAGGATTCGTCACATCGTTTGCGCCGACGACGAGTGCAATATCGGCATTCGGAAATTCAGGATTAATTTGTTCCATATCATACAAATCAGTATACGGCACGTTTGCTTCCGCTAACAAAACATTCATATGTCCCGGCATCCGACCTGCGACGGGATGAATAGCGTATTTAACGGTTGTGCCCTGTGCTTTTAATTTGTCTGCAAAATCTCGTAGTGCGAAATGCGCTTGTGAAGCAGCCATGCCATAACCTGGCACAATAATGACGGATTTGGCTTGCCTAAATAATTCTATTACATCTTCGACGGTTGTTGATTTAGGATGTTTTTTATCGCCGGTTGCATCCTTCTGTGTGACTACCTCAGTATGCCTCACTTTACCAAATGCACCGAATAACACATTCGTCATTGAACGATTCATTGCTTTACACATCAGCATAGATAAAATAAAACCGGATGCACCGTCAAGAGCCCCCGTAATAATTTGAATGCGATTCGCCATCATGAATCCCATCACCGCGCCAGTTAGTCCACCGTAAGAGTTAAATAATGCAATCACCACCGGCATATCTGCTGCGCCAATTGGCACCACCAAAGATACACCAAAAATAAATGCCAAACATAACAGCATATAAAAAAGCGCATTAATTTGTGGATGTAAGATCAGATAGACTACAATACCTATCATCAAAAGAAATAAACCAATATTAACGAAATTCTGGCCACGATACGTCATCGGACGTCCAGGAAGTATGCCTTGCAACTTTCCTGCAACCATCAAACTGCCAGTAAAAGTTAATGCAGCTAACATCACTTCAAGCCCGATAATACCCATGCTGACATGACCTAACATACTGCTCTGTCGATAATATTCAGAAATTCCAATGAGACAAGCTGCTAATGCACCGCCCGCGTGTGAAATTGCAATTCGTTGTGGTATAGCAGTCATTGGAATCCACAATGAAATCGGCAAACTGATAAGAGAACCTAATGCAATTCCAGCGATAATCCATTTAAAAGTAATAATCTGATGACTAAACAGTGTACCGACGATTGCAATAAACATTCCTAAAGAAGCTAGATTCATTCCACGTCGCGCGGTCTTCGGTGAGCTTAATGCCCAAACACCTAAAATAAATAAGATAGCTGAAACGATATAACACAACTGAATCATGCTCATGATTTTTTACTCTTTGAATCGTCTTTTTTAAACATTTTTAAAATACGATCTGTAATGAGAAATCCGCCAACCACATTCACTGTCGAACATACGACAGCGATAAATGCTAAAATCGTCGATAATCTATCATAATCAGCACCTGCAACTATCAGCGCACCAATCAATGAAATCCCAGAAATTGCGTTAGTTGCAGACATGAGTGGCGTATGCAGTAATGATGGTATGCGAGAAATTAATAAAAAACCTAAAAATCCAGCAAGAATAAAAATATAAATATCTGATATACCTAATCCCGTATCCATCGCTTAACCTCTTAGCTCAGCAGATCGTTTAAAAGCAGAATGAACAGTTTCTCCATCGTGAGTGATTAAGCACCCTTTGATGATCTCATCTGAAAAATCAATTTTAATTTTTGCATCTTGCACAATAGAATTCAGAAAATTAAATAGATTTCTGGCGTATAACTGACTCGCATGTATCGGTACTGTGCTTGGAATATTTAATTCACCCACAAGAGTGACACCATATTTCACGATAGTTTTTCCGGGCATCGTTAAGGCACAATTTCCTTCTTGTTCACTCGCCAGATCAACGATAACTGCACCGGGTTTCATGTCTTTTACCATGTCTTCGGTAATTAAAAGTGGTGCGCGTTTGCCTGGAATCAGTGCTGTGGTAATGACAACATCCATATTTTTTAAATGGTCACGGATGATATTTTGTTCGTGACTGTAGAATTCAGCTGATTGTTCTTTTGCATAACCGCTATTATCTTCCGCTTGATCGTGAGGCACTTCTAATGAAACAAAATCAGCGCCTAGACTTTTAACTTGTTCTCCAGCAATCGGGCGTGTGTCAAACGCCGTAACGACACCGCCCAGTCTTCTGGCTGTTGCAATGGCTTGCAAACCGGCAACACCCGCACCAATCACCATAACTTTAGCGGGAGGAATAGTACCTGCTGCGGTCATTAACATAGGAAAAAATTTTCCTAAATAATTTGCAGCGATAATGACGCTTTTATAGCCCGCAATATTACTCATCGAACTCAGAATATCCATGGATTGCGCGCGGGCAATTCTTGGCAGGTATTCTAGTGAAAATGCTGTGATTTTTTTTTGATTCAATTTTTCGATAAGGGCTGGTGATTTTGCTAATGAAAGGTATCCAATTAACACGGATTTTTCTTTCATGAAATCCATTTCAGTTGATTCACTAGGACGTTGGACTTTGAGAATAATATCTGCATCCGTGTATAAGTCTTCGGCAGAAGGCTTAAGTATTGCACCTGCCGTTTGATATTCACTATCAGCAATATGCGCATTTAACCCAGCACCGGATTCCACCAGGATGTCGAAGCCTAGTTTTTTTATTTTTGCAACAGTCTCAGGAACAGCTGCCACTCGTTGCTCTGATGCAACAATTTCTTTAGGTATCCCAACCTTCATATCAATAAATCAATTTCATGGCTAATATTTTAGTTGGTGCAAATATACCACAGAAAATATGGGATGCATGATCTGAAATAAAAAATACTGTACCGTTTTACGCTTGGGCGTCACTTTAATTTTGAATTAATAAAATCAAAATATTTATTGCAAGCAATATACTTATTATTTGTGCCCAGTTTTTTTATTCGCATTTTTGGATGTGGAAATTACCACAATTGTAGGGTGGATTAGACGCGCTGTTTGCGTCGTAATCCACCAAATACGGCTTACTGGTAATTTATGGTTTGGTGGATTACGGCAAAAAAACGCCTAATCCACCCTACATTTATTCAATTCGTAATTTTATGCAACAACGCCGGCTACCCCTGCAACGCATTCACCTTTGCCGCGCAAATAAAATCATTTTCCGATAATCCATCTAACGCATGCGTCGTATAATTAACTTCGCAATAATTATATCCCACCATCATATCAGGATGATGATTTTCCTGATTTGAAATCCACGCGACTGCGTTTACAAACGCCATCGTTTTATAAAAATTTTTGAATTCAAAACGGCGCGTTATCATTTTTTTTCCGGATTTAATTTCCCAACCTGGAATTTGCGATAGCATTTTGGTGATCGCTTCTTCTTTTAAGGGTGGCACGCCAGCTTCACATGCCATACAACGTTTAGTTTCTAATTCACTCATTTCAGATTCCTCAAGTATTTGTAGCAAACGTAGGAACAAATTGTCCGAGCTCCCGTGCTTCTCGAATCAATGCAATTAAATCCATGTCAATCAATTGAAATAAAGTATCAAAATCATTGATGACGTAATAGATTGGCTGCATGATATCGATCCGATAAGGGGTGCGCAATACATCTAACGCAACAAATGGCTTACGCTGTGGAACTTCGCTTTCAAGACTGTAGCGAGTCTCACTGATCGATGAAAGAATTCCGCCACCATAAGCGCGTA
Organism: Gammaproteobacteria bacterium; assembly: GCA_039936115.1. Lineage (GTDB taxonomy): Bacteria > Pseudomonadota > Gammaproteobacteria > DSM-16500 > DSM-16500 > DATIJJ01. The sequence goes on along the minus strand of JBDTIZ010000314.1, from coordinate 13,719 downwards.
ACCCCGATGGATTTTGAATTAAACCGAATTCAATCGTAAACCAATATAACCGCGCAAGCATCGCACGATCTTCAGCATTAGCTTGCTTACCAAGTTTGCCATACATCTGCGCGAATTCTGCGTAAGCGGGATTTGTCAGCAAAGGACAATGGCCGAAAATTTCGTGAAAAATATCTGGTTCTTGCAAATAATCCAATTCATCCCTACGGCGAATAAAAGTAGCCGCCGGAAAACGTCGATTAGCCAGTAATGTAAAAAACTTATCAAATGAAATAAGCGCTGGCACAGGTTCTAATACCCACCCTGTTGTATCATATAAAACGGATGAAATTTCTTGGCATTGTGGAATTCGGTCTATCGGCATATCTAATAACTTGATGCCTTGCATGTATTCATCACACGCGCGATCTTTTACAAATTTAAGTTGTCGCGTCATCAGCTCATGCCAAACGGAATTTTCTTCATCGGTGTATGCAATCATGCCATTGGCATCTACCGGTTTTGCAATATAGGTGGTTTCTTTTTTTGACATACCATTCACTCCCAAACTCGATTTTAAACGAATAGACTTTTCCCGCCGGTGGCGGTGTATTTGAAACAAGTCATTGTTGCGTACTATCCTCGCCAGGAGTGGGGTATGTTATCTGCCGTGCGGCAGATAGTTGTAGCTACGATAAGACGCAACAAAGCCATAAGCGTACAGTGCAATGACTGTTTCTTTATTCGCTTTCATCTGTGGGCAATGTTGTTTCATGTTGAATGAATGTCATCACATTAAGTTAAGAATTTCTTAGATAGTAACATAGCAAAAACAAATAATAAATAATTGAGGCGGAATTGTACGAGGTTTTTAACATCTGATACTGAAAGGCCCAACAATCGTACAGCACCCGCTAAATTAATAGCGGACTTATACGCTTGCCGGGCCTAGTTCAAGTAAATAGTCAAATCAGATTTGACTAGGTTATTGTTTATTGTTCAACAATAACGTTTTCAGCTTGAGGACCTTTCTGTCCTTGCGTAACAGTAAATCTTACGCGCTGACCTTCTTCTAGTGAACGGTATCCTTCACCGATAATTGCACGGAAATGTACGAATACATCTTCGCCGTTATCACGTGAGATAAAACCAAACCCTTTACTACTGTTGAACCACTTAACGGTTCCAGTTTCTTGTGCTGACATAGCTAATTGACCTTAAATTAAATTAAAAATATAACGTCAGGAGGGGATACTAAGGCTCAGATTTCATTACAAAATGCGAGGGATCTTTATAAACACATCCGCGACGACTCTTATAGTTTAGCAGATATTTTACGATTAAGCTGTAGTTTTTAACGAAAAACCTAAGAAAAATGCGGCGGATTAAAATGCAGATAGGCGGCATTATGTAGATTGAATGCGCAATAGTCAAGAAAATTCAGACAAGGCATTGATTTATTTGTAGAAAACAATAAACCTCCGGGTGCAATAAGTAGCTGGATTTATTAATGTCAGCTGCTTATGATGCCTACACTTATGACAATCACATCAATATAAAGAGCAACAAATTGGACGAAAACAAAAAAACACCGTATGCAAACTTAGATCCTGATTTGATTTTAAACGCGATAGAAAGCATCGGTTTTCAATGCAACGGCAGCCTGCTTGCCTTAAATAGCTTTGAGAACCGTGTCTATCAAATAGGAATTGAAGATTCGACACCTATTATTGCCAAATTTTATCGCCCGCATCGTTGGAGCGATGAAGCCATTCTAGAAGAGCATCAATTTGCGAGTGAAGTAGTGTCGCATGAAATTCCCGTTGTCGCGCCTATCATTACCCATAATAAAACACTACACCATTATCATGATTTTCGGTTCGCGCTGTTTCCACGTCATGGCGGTCGTCCGCTTGAATTAGACAATCCTGAACATTTGGAATGGATGGGAAGATTCATCGGTCGACTGCACGCGGTCTCTGCCTGTAAACCTTTCAAACATAGAACAGAATTAAATACGCAGACTTATGGTTACAACTCCTATCGCTTTTTACTCGAACATGACTTTATTCCAGCACACTTAAAAGAAAATTTTTCTCGCGCTACTGAGATTGCATTAAAAAAAATTGACGAACTTTTTCAACACGCAGGAAAATTAGATCTCATACGATTACACGGTGATTGTCATGCGGGAAATGTATTGTGGAGTGACGCAGGTCCGCACATTGTAGATTTAGATGATTGCTTGATGGGTATCGCTTTGCAAGATATTTGGATGTTATTGTCCGGAGATGAGAACCAAATACAATTACAACTTGCGCGTATTTTGCGTGGCTACCGTGAATTTCATGATTTTAATTCACGCGAACTTCAACTGATAGAAGCGTTACGTACTTTACGTATGTTGCATTATTCCGCATGGCTTGCAAAACGATGGGAAGATCCTGCTTTTCCACTTAATTTTCCCTGGTTTAACACGGGTGTTTATTGGCAAGATCAAATCATCAATTTAAATGAACAAATTAGTTTGTTGGGCTAACCAAAGCCCCTCCTCTCTCCAACTCTCTCCTCCCACAAAAAGCGTGGGAGGAGAGGATTGGGGAGAGGATGGTATCATCACTTATTTTAGGAGTGAAATTTTACGAACATGCACAACGCCTTCTATTTCGCTAATTTCTGTCAATAAAGAATCCGGCAAGTCTGCATTAATATCAATAAGTGTATAAGCAATTTTGTCTTGTGATTTATTCAACAAACTCACTATATTCATTTTAGCTTCGGCTAATTTTGTTGAAATTTGTGCGACCATATTAGGAATATTCGCATTCACAATTGCTAATCTCAACACTGAATTCGTTGGTGGCATTTCAATGGTTGGAAAATTTATCGAATTTGTGATTGCACCAAACTCAAGAAAATCACGGATTTGCTTAGAAATCATAACCGCACAATTCTCTTCAGCTTGTTGTGTCGATGCGCCCAAATGCGGCAAACAAATGACATGCGATGAATTTTTTAATTCCCTGGTTGGAAAATCAGACACATAGGCAAACACTTTTCTTTCATTAATTGCATTCGCCAAAGCTACGTTATCGATAATGCCATCACGGGAAAAATTTAATAATACAACACCTGTTTTCATCAAATTAATTTGTGAATGCGTCAACATGTTTTTAGTGTCGCCCGTCAACGGTACATGCAAACTAATAAAATCCGCTTCCATTAATAAATGCTCTAAGCTACTTGCTTGTTTAACCTCCGAGGATAATTCCCACGCACGATTCACCGAAATCGTTGGATCATAACCAATAATGCGCATACCTAAACTCATCGCAGCATTTGCCACTTTCACACCCACGCTGCCAAGCCCAATCACACCTAAAGTTTTACCGAGCAGCTCAAAACCAACGAATTGTTTTTTATCTTGTTCAATTTTTTGATCTAGATTCGTTTCATTATTATTTTCTAAACGTTTTACATAATCCCAGGCCTGGCAAATATTCCTACTAGCAAGCAACATGCCGGCAATCACCAGTTCTCTTACCGCGTTAGCATTTGCACCTGGAGTATTTAATACCGGTATGCCAAGTGTTGTGAGCAGATTGACAGGAATATTATTCACACCAGCGCCTGCACGGCCTACGACTTTTAAAGATGGCGCAAACGTCATATCATGCATCGCATGCGATCTTACTACAATCGCATCAGGATCTGGTATTTCATCTGCAATCTCATATAACTCTTGCGGAAATTGTTTAAGACCAATGGGAGCAATTGCATTCAGCGTCTGAACTTTAAACATATCGATACCTCTTAACTACACTATCAGTTACACTTTGAAAAATTATTGGATGATTCTCATGGTACCACCAAGTTGGCAATTGCAAACCCCACTCGATGCAATTATTTTTGATTGTGATGGCACTCTTTCTGCCATCGAAGGCATAGATCATCTTGCCGAGCAAAATGGCGCGGGTGATTCAGTCAAGCAGTTAACTGCATTAGCCATGGGAACGACGGGGTTGAATCCCATTTTGTATCAGCAACGTCTTGACTTAGTTAAGCCCACAAAAGAACAAATTCTAGCGTTAGCACAAGATTATTTTCAACATCAATCAGAAGATGCGGCAGCAGTCATTCAACTCTTTAGCCGTTTAAAGAAAAAAATATACATCATTTCTGCAGGACTTTATCCATCCGTTGTGAAGTTTGCTGAATTATTAGGTGTATCCTCCGAAAATGTATTTGCTGTCAATGTTGAATTTGATCAACAAGGCGTTTACTCTCATTTTGATAAAACATCACCGCTATCAGAAGTTCATGGTAAAAAAACCATTGTGACGCAATTAAAAAATTCAAATCCTAGCATCGCTTTTGTAGGTGATGGATTAAATGATTATTCAGCTTATGATTTAGTGACACGCTTTATTGGTTATGGTGGCGCTTATTACCGCGAAAATATTGCTGCGCTTTGTCAATTTTATATTACATCAATATCGATGGCGCCACTGCTTCCACTTACATTAACAGAATCCGAACATGATGTTTTGTTACCCAACGAAAAAATACTTTATTCAAAAGGATTAGAATTAATTCGGGTAGGAAAAGTGAAAGTAAGCTGAGTAGCATTTCTTTGAGCTAGAGGGCGAACACATAGGTTCGCCCCTACAAAAATCCACTAAACTCGTCTTCTCAATGTTGACTCCTGTTCAAGCCTCGGTTCGCGCGGCATAACTTTCACTCGAATATCTTGTGTAGGCCGTAATGTAAAACGCATCAGGCAGTCATCAGGCGCGGAGTAAGCGCTATCTTCATTTGAACCTAGAAAAACAGATTTTAAATATCCGAAACAACTACGATCTTTAGGTTTATCTTTTGGCACAGTCGCTAATATTTTCCAATTCAATTTTTGAAAAAGTTTAAGAATAACTAGTTTTATTTCTTGACGTGCAAATTGCTCACCAGGACAACGGCGCAGACCGCGGCCGAACGTAAGCATATCAGAGCTCGCTGAATTTTCTTTCGATTCTTTATCCTCTGCAACATGGTGTCTTTCGGGTTTAAATGAAAGTGCATCTTTAAATAAATCCTCATCACGGTGCATAGCCCAGGGTGAAATATGAATAGCTTTCCCTCTTGGTATGATAATGTCTTTAGTTTTGTCTCTTTCATCCTTAAATTTTTCATACTCCTGTCTGGTTTTCCAAACTGGGATGTCCATTAAGACAAAATCTTCTGTCACGATACGCGCTAACAGAGGAGCCGTTGGATAAAGCCTAAATGCTTCTTCAATGATTTCATCTAGAAAAGACATTTTTTTGAGATCCTCTAGTGTCCATTGACCATTCTGAGGAGCATGTTTGTCTATCGCTTCGAGAAACTTAGCCAAGACTGCGGCGTTTTTTTCATTTAATAATAAACACATTATAAATAGTAATGTACGACTTGTAGTCTCATGAGCCGCGAGGACTAAAAGAGACAAATCATGAATTTTACTTTCCAATTCTGCATAATTTTCATCTCTAGCAACAAATGGATTTTCAAAATCATTATTTTCTTTTCTTACAAAAGAACTTCCCAACACTTTGTCTAATTCTTCATTAAATAAAACATTATTATTTTTATCAAGATTAGGTTTCAAAAAACAGTCTTTCAGAGCATTGTCTATTTTAGCCTGCTCTTTTTCAAGAGGCGCATTCACTCTATATTGATTGAAAAGAATTTCTAGAATGGGGCCTAACTTGCTATGCGCAATATTGGCACGAATAATATTCCATGGATCGGATGCAGCATCTAAGGCATTGTTGTAGGTATTGAAAATTCGAGCACTACTTTCTCTATCTATCGGCTGTGAATCAAATTGCGTTCTCAAATAGATATTGATTGCTATCTCCGCCATCAAAACTTCTAATGATTCTATCGTGCCATCTTCTTCTAAACGTTCCACATAACCATCAAGAATGTCTTGCATGGGTACTATCAGTTTTTCTACTGCTTGTTTACTGCCTAGCTGCGGTTCAATTGATTTTCGTTTCGCTCTCCACTCTGGAGTATTAGAGATCAACGAAAATACATTTTCGTCACCTAACAAACTATTGAAACCCAGCATTAAATTGCCTCTGTCAATATTATCATTATTTAACATTAACATTTGAAGTACATGCGATAGTTTTGTTAAGAGATAAGTCGTTTCATTTGCAAACTTGACGCTAGATATACCACTTGGTGCAGCTTTTCCCTTTGGATACATGTCAGCAGTCAGACGAGAAAGACCGTTTTTTTCTGCTACTACAGGAATTTTTCCCAGGATAGGATGTCCGGGCAAATGAGCAATTCTAGAATCATGGGGAGTAGTGAATGGTATAGGTGTATGCGCATATATCCAGTCAAATGTATTATAAATAATGTCTTTTAGCGATTGGACCGGTTTTGAAAAAAAAGTATGACTAGAAAAAGACATGCTACAACTCCTGCGATTAAAGGAAATTCCGTTGATTGATTGGTACGCGATTATGCGATATTAACTTAAATTCGTCAAAATTTTTCACCGTCATTGCGAGTGCAAGCAAAGCAACCCAGATTTTATTGTCACTCACATAGGAGAGGAAAGCAGAAAATCAAACTTTCAATTTAGATTTATATACTTGTTAAGGGGCAATATAACCTGGGTTGCCTCGCTCGCGTTCGCAATGACGAGGCGCGCCGCCCCTACAAAAGATAAATATTTATTTTTTCTCAACCCAATCCAACCAAGCATGCCAAAACTTAATCGCTTGCGGTTGCATCAATCTGCCATGCAACGCTCCTTCTTCACGAAGTGTTGGAATATCCATATTAGGTAAATGAGATAGTTCACTTGAACTGCCGATTAACCACAACTCAAAATTTTCTGGCAGCACTTCAAGATGAAATTGTAGACCTAACGCAAAATCATCAATAGTATAAGCTTGATTTGGATAAAGATCAGTAGAAGCCAATAATGTAGCTGCAGAGGGTAAATCAAATGTATCGCCATGCCACTGCATCACTTTAAAAGCTTCTTTATCTAAGTGAATAAAAAAACTTTTTTTCGCAGCGTCTGTCAACGTAAGCGGCTTCCAGCCAATTTCTTTTTCAGGTCCTGCGAACACCTTCGCACCTAATGCATGCGCAATCAATTGCGAACCCAAGCAAATGCCTAATGTCGGTAATTTTTTTTCTAGACGCGTTTTGATAAGTTGAATTTCTTCGCGCAAAAAGGGAAATAGCTCAACATCATAAACACCAATAGGACCACCCAAAATCACTAATAAATCCGGTTCAACAGAACCCAATTTTTTAAAATCATCCACACCTGCTTGAACTGTATGAATCTCATAACCCCGCTCGATTAAAACCGGCGCAAGATTTCCAATATTTTCGTAAGCAAGATGCTGAAGAACTAAAGCTGTTTTCATCTTATTAATTACTCCAAGTTTCTATTTGTACTGTTCACCTTATTATACCAATTCATTAACTCGTCAGGAAATTAATCCATAGGATAAAATTTAACGTATTGATTAATAGCAAGAGTTTTATAAATGTCTATTTATGTGGTAACTATTTTACCAATTGCACTGCCGTGTGGATAGAGTTTATTTCTGGTAACAATCAACACTTGTGTCAAACGCAATGGTTATGTTATCTATAAGCGCTAAAAATGAAGGACAGTATGTATAAATTGATAAAAAATACCTGGGGTTGGATACAAATTTGCTGCACATCAGCTTTTCGCTTATTTAGAGAAAAATACACTTATCGCGCATCAGCATTAGCATTTACTACCTTGTTAGCCATTGTGCCGTTACTCTCGGTGATTGTCGCATTCGCTGCATTTTTTCCGTTTTTTTCACGCTTTGTCAACTTGGCACAAAACTACATTTTTACCAATTTTGTTCCGACATCAACGAGTGCGATTCAACCTTATATAGAAAATTTTGTCAAACACGCTTCTCACTTACCTGCGCTCGGAATTGTGATTCTTGTGTTTACGGCAGTCACATTAATCATCACAGTCGAACACACTATGAATGAGATTTGGGGCGCACCGAAACGTCTCAAGAAAATTTCGGCATTTTTTTTATATTGGTTTATTTTATTAGCGACACCGTTATTAATTGGATTCAGCGTATTTATCAGCACTTATTTATTTTCTCTCTCTTGGTTCGCCCATGCTGAAACGAAGCTGCCAATTCATTTTCTAGCATTTTTACCGCTGATCATTAATACATTTATGTTCAGCGCTCTTTATATTATCGTACCCAATCATAAAGTAAAAACGTCCGATGGATTTATGGGTGGATTTATCGCAGCATTTTTATTTGAAGTTGCTAAAAAAGGTTTTGCATTTTATATCACCCAGTTTAAGAGCTATGAAGTCATTTATGGCGCGCTTGCGACTATTCCGATTTTTCTATTATGGCTCTATCTGTCTTGGTTAATTATTTTATATGGGGCATTGGTGACGAATACTAAATACCTACGTACGCATAAATCGTTAAATAAAAACTGACACCTTAACTCGTCTTAGATACAATACTGCACATTATTACACGGAGAGTGACACATGAAAAAAATGCTAGGCTTTCTTTCGCTTTTAATTTGCTGCACCACAGTTTTTGCTACACCTATAAAATATATGACTTTTTTCGGCGACAGCTTAACCGATAATGGCAATCTTTATAGTTACCTTTCTCAGCAATTACCAAAAGACCCGCCTTATTTTAAAGGCCGTTTTTCCAATGGAATTACTTGGGCTGAGATTGTTGGCAAACATTATCAAGATAATGACAATGTGATAACTGCGAATTATGCTGTTGGTGGCGCAACTGCTATTTTACGTGACCCCGTCAAAGGCGGCTCTCCATTTGAAATGATAGATGAGATTAATCTTTATTTATCAAACACGACGCTCGACGAACACATGAACACGCTGTATTTTATCTGGATTGGCGCTAATGATTATTTTGCAGAAGACGAACAAAATCCTGATGCGCTCACGACCGATGTCGTCCAACGAATCACAGATGATGTGCAAGAGCTTATCAATAACGGTGGGCAACATTTTGTAATTATTGATTTACCTAACTTATCAAAAACACCTCGCGGTTTAGCTGCTAACGAGGAACTTGCAAAAAGATGGAAGCGTCTCAGTTTCATGCATCATCAGAAATTATTGAACGCGACAAATACTTTCAAATCGCAGTATCCTGATTTTAGTTTCACTTTTATTGATTCGCTTTCTGCATTAGCAAATCCAAAAAAGTATAATAAAAAATATTCTAAACATATTACCAATACAACTGACTCATGCTGGTTAGGTGACTATATGTTAAGAAAATCTAGATCTTCTCAATATAGCGATATTAAAACATTTGATTCAGAGTTAGCGAATGCATATTCAAAAAATATAACTCTTTTGAAGAAAACACCTAATGCATTGGAATTAAGCAAATTTATTATGAACTCCCCTACACTTAACGAAGCATATCGCGTACAGAAGTTGAAAGAGAGCGGCATGACACCGTGTGAAAATCCAGATAACTATGTTTTCTGGGATACTATTCATCCAACCCGAGTCATGCATGAAATATTTGCAAATGTAGTGATTGAAGCATTAGCCAACGATGGAATAAATAATTTCGTTGTAGATAACCGTGTAGCGCATTAGTGACGAGATCAACCAACGTTCTGAGATGGATTCACAGGACGTTGGTTTTTTAATTTAAGGAATATAAAATGTTATTAGCTATCTCAACATATCTAAAACCTCTGAATGAAGTCGATAAATTTCGTGCTGATCATCTGAGTTATTTGAAATCACTCTTTGCTGATGAAAAATTATTGCTGGCCGGCAGACAAAATCCACCGACAGGTGCGGTCATTATTGCAAAAAATTTATCACATGATGCATTCGTGCAAATTTTATCAAATGATCCGTATAGCAAAGCTGGTGTTGCGGAATATAAAATAATTGATTTCACGCCTGCGCTTTATGATGAGTTGCTTTCTGCGGTGGTTGAATTAGCTTAATTTATAGAGTTATTTAAACAGCTATTCAGCACTTAACACAAATATTTGCTAAATTACGCAATCTTTTTGTAGGGCGAACCTATGTGTTAGCCCTGCTGCCCTAATATGCAAATGCTATTTCTTCGATCGAGAGGGCGAACACATAGGTTCGCCCCTACAAAAGCCAATAGATCCCTATGATTTATAAAGTTATTTCCTAAAATCTGTAATTAGTGAAATATTTCCCCACTTACTGTATAATTATACATCAATCCAATTAAAGATAATTCAACATGAACCAAACATTAACCCACAAAATCCAAGCTTTAACCGAATCAGCATCCCTCGCTGAAACTGATCAAGCATTGACAAGTATCATGCACGATCTTGGCTGTGGAAATTTTTCCTATAATTATTATCCATTGGATTTTAAAAACACTGCCAAAGCATTACATGTCGTTTGCACACAAGAAGTAAAAGGTTGGCAAGAGCATTATAGTACCAATCATTATGATCAAATTGATCCTATCATGCGTCGAATGCGCAACAGCCATCTTCCACTTGCGTGGAAATTAGAAGATGAATTAGCACATCACGAGAAAAATCAACGCCGCGTTTTTCTAGATGCAATTGATTTTGGATTTCACGGCGGATTCGCTGTGCCAGTGCATGCACCACTCGGAGAATTTGCAAATTTAGTTGTGCAAGATGCATCGATTCTAGCCGTGATTAAACATCATCCAGAAATGATTCATACTTTACAACTGACGGCCTATCATTATCATGCGCGTGTCAGTCATTTAATTGCGACAAATCAATCTATCGATACTATGATAACGCTCACCGAACGCGAAACTGAATGTTTACGCTTAACTCTGCAACATAAAACAGCCAAAGAAATTGCACGAATATTAAATATCACCGCACGCACGGCAGGATTTCATCTTGAAAATTCATTTAAAAAATTATTGGTAAGCAACAAATATCAGGCAGCGTCTAAGGCAGAAAAACTTGGATTGTTGTAGGAAAGACGCTACAAAGACATTCTTTCAATTTCTTCCAAACTTTTCCGTTTAGTCTCAGGTACAATAAATATAATAAATAAAATGCCCAGCAATGAAATAAAACTATAAATCCAAAACGTATTAGACTTGGTTAACCACCGCAACAAATCCAAAAAAGTCACTGAAACAATAAACGCGGCAATATTATTTATCATAATTGTAATTCCGATAGCTTTACTGCGTATTTGTGCTGGATAAATTTCTGAAATGATTAACCATCCAGCTGGTCCCAATCCAACTGCATAACCAAAAACATAAATCATTAGCGCCGTGACAAAATAAATTTGTGCATTATCGAATTGCCATTTTGATAAGATACCTAACGCAGCCAAGGCGATAAACTGCGTCAGTAAACTAAAAATTAAAACTGGACGCCTGCCTATAAAATCTAGCACAAACAATGAAACGATTGTGAAGATAAAGTTACTGCCCATTAAAATTAATGCTGAAAAAATAGCGTCTAGATTAGATGGATTGTTTGTTGATTGGAGAATTTGCGGTGCAAAATACATGATAGCGTTGATTCCAGTGATTTGCTGCAAAATGGAAATACCAATTCCAATCAAAAATGGGCGATAAAATCTAGACTGAAATATATCTGCCATTTTTACAGAGACGATAGATTCTGGTAATTTTTTTTCGGGCAGCTTAGATACTGCGGGCAAAAATAAACTGCTCATAAATAAACATAAGGCCCACACTACCCCACAACCGAACATCCAACGCCAAGCAGCGTAATGCGCAAGCCAAAAACTAAAAGCGCATCCCGTAAAACTCCCTAATGTAATGGCTAGCTGAAAAGTTGCAATATAAGCTCCGCGCCATTTAGTTGGCGCCATTTCAACCAAATATAAGGGAACCACAACTAATGCGATACCTATACCAATACCCGCTAAAAAACGGCCGCACAATAAAATATGGCTATTCACGGCAAATGCCGACATCACAAAACCTAACATGAATATAAGAGAGGAAATTGAAATAAAAAATCGTCGGCCCCATCTATCCGTCAATCCACTTGCGATGATGATTCCAAGCATGGTGCCTATAATCACAATACTTGCAATTAATCCTGCAGAAAAATCAGAGAGTTGAAAAATAGGTTTTATGAATAATAATGCGCTGCCAATGATGCCATTGCTATAACCCAATAAAAAACCACCTAAACTCGCAAGCAGCGGCAAGTTTCTTTTAATCAGCTTAATTAGGTTTTCGGCCATAATCCCCTGTGAACCTTCACAGCTAGTTTCTAAAGCAAAACACTACTATATTCTACACACGTACTATTATAAATACTTAAAATCGAGAGTGGATATGAAAATAATGCAAAAAAGTTTAGTCACCATAGCAATCCTCGCAATTACCAGCACTACTTATGCAGGTCAAGAAGCTGGCGTAGGCGTGGAGTCAACTGTTGCAACGGGTTATGGATTATATGCAGTTACTATGCGTGCATCGAGTGCGCCTGGTACAATCAGTAGCTTTTATCTTTATGAGCAGAATGGCACATTCCCTTCTCGCTGGCGGGAAATCGATTTGGAATTGACTCCAGGATTTACGGGTATAGGCACAGTAGCGGATCCGAATCACCCACACACATTGGCACAAGGTTCGTGTTACAGCAGTACAGCATCTGATAATCTTCCAGATAAAGCCAACTGTAGTTTACAACCCTTCTTGACTGGATCAGCGGGTTCAGCATTATCATTTAATACTTATAATTATCGTTCAATTGATGGTGCTCCTTATGCACACAGTAATGACCAAGTGTTTATGTCATCTAACAGCGGTAATAATGTTTTTAGTAATTATTATACATATTATTTTTATTACACGCCTAAAGGAATCTATTGGACAAAAGATTTGCCGGCACAGAATTTAACTGTAGCAGCACCTACACAACTACCGCAGCCTTCATTTGTGAAAAAAGATTTTAACACGGTTGCAAATAATGCAATGTGGAATCCTGCACAAAATTCTGATTATCAAGGTTTTGTATATGACAGTTTGCCGTTGACACCGAAAAAGTCGGATGGCAGTTTAGCTGAATCAGGTGCCTTGATGAAAATAAGTATGAATTTATGGGATGGTAGTAATACGGATGCGGCACACAAACAAGATTGGGGTGGCGAAAAATCACCGGCAGTGGGCTCAAGCAGTAGTTATGAATACGTTGCATATTATCCCTTAACAACACCTGTAAATGAAGTGGTTGATGATCCAACTAAATTAACTTACGGCGCAGCGAGTGTTTATAGTGATTTTACGACAACTGATGGGAAATTTTTAGTGAATCAAAAAGAGACGACGTTTAACGCGCTTTGGCAAGTCAGTAATGGCAGTTATTTATGGCCGCTTGGGCAATTGGATGAACGTAATTTATATTGCGGTAAAGGCGAGTTGACTATGAAAATTTCTGATCCTTATTCGGCGCCTAGAAATAATTATGATGCGTTGAAAAATTGTGATTGGTTGAATTTGAATTAAAGTTGTTAGTTATATATTCTTCTCTCACAAAATCTGTCATGCCAGCATGCTTTTAGCTTAGCATTCCTGCACTTTAATCCACGCTGTCACCCCACACTTTAAATCACACTGTCACCCCGCACATTAAACCACACTGTCACCCCGCACTTGTTGCGGGGTC
>JBDTIZ010000313.1:0-11836 GCA_039936115.1 Gammaproteobacteria bacterium | reverse complement strand
TTAGGCTGGTATTGAACTGGTTGAAGGATCTTTTTTTGCTTATTTTGGCTTGGATTTTTGCGGGTTTAAAACGACCCCAATTTCAACTTGGTTTTTAAAATTGGGGGTTCTTCACGTTCGACTATTTGATTTTTGCGGCATATTTTTGCTAGCCCTACGTCTGACATCCATAGGTCTTTAGCTAATTGCTGTAATGGGCGTTTCCATACTTCTTCGTAAAGTTCTTCGCGTGTTAGTTGAACTATCTGGAGGGAGGGTTTATTCATTACGGTTCATAGAGATGGCCTAAATTCCTTGAGATTGCATTCGTCCTGCACCCTGCATGCACCCTGAGTTCATTTCATAATTTTAGAAGTCAACCTATTGATTATATTCATCGGGGTGACAGGATTCGAACTTGCGACCCCTGCCTCCCGAAAGCAGTGCTCTACCAGGCTGAGCTACACCCCGTTAATATTTTCTGGCAACAACAAATTCAGCAAGATCGTGAAGGGCCTTGCGATAAGGCGATTCGGGAATGTGGATCAAGCTGTCTATCGCTTGTGACGCATGCAATTTTGCAGCGTTTGCAGTGTACTCGATGGCGCGTGTGGATTCAATAATGGCTAGAATAGATTGGAGATTTTTTGTGGAGCCGGTTTCAATGGCTTTGCGAATTAATTTAATTTCGGTTTTAGTGCCATTTCTTAATGCGTGAATTAAAGGAAGAGTAGGCTTGCCTTCGGCAAGATCATCGCCAATATTTTTTCCCATTTCAGCGGCGGATGAACTGTAATCCAACGCATCATCAATCAGTTGATATGAAGTGCCTAACGATAAACCATAGGTTTGCATGGCCGTCATTTGTTGTGCGTCGTAGTTGCAAAGCGCCGTGCCAATTTGTGATGCGACTTCAAATAATTTGGCAGTTTTGCGTTGAATCACTTCGTAATAGGCTTTCTCTGTTGTATCGGGATCGTGACAATTAATTAATTGTAAGACCTCGCCTTCGGCAATCAAGTTGGTTGCATTGGCGAAGATGTTCATGATTTCTAAATTCTGTAGTTTTACGATTAATTGAAACGCGCGGGAATAGAGAAAGTCGCCGACTAATACACTGGCCTCGCTCCCCCAAATATTATTCGCCGTTTTATTGCCACGACGCAGGGCTGAGCTATCAACAACGTCATCATGAAGTAGGGTTGCAGTATGGATTAATTCAATGGCTGCAGCCAGGTCGATATGTTGCTGACCTTCATGGTCTAGGGCTCTGGCTGTTAGTAATACCAGCAATGGGCGAATCCGTTTGCCACCACAGGTTAATATGTATTCGACCATTTGATTAATCAATGGAATATCGGATAAAAGCTCAGTGCAGATAAACGTATCTGTCGCATTTAGGTCCGTTTGCACAAGCGAACGTATTGATTCCAGTGGCATATTGGTCAGCTTCTCATTCATTTTCTCTCTCACGAATGCTAGTGGCCAGCCTAGTGTTATGTCAAGTTGATAAATAGTTTTATGGGCATTTATAGGGGCGAACCTATGCGTTCGCCCTTTGTCCGAGGTCGAATCGATACCTGCCAAGCAGGCCATTTTTACTGCCAAATTTATCCTTGCACTTTACCTAACCTATGCCCTATAATCGCACTCTTTTCAGAACGATAAAAATCCCCAGAGAATTGGAGTTAAAGAACATGTATGCAGTAATTACCAGCGGTGGTAAGCAATTTCGTGTGACGGAAGGACTAACGCTTAAGATCTCAAAGTTGACCGCTGAAGTTGGCGCGACCATAGATTTTGATAAAGTCTTAATGGTTGTAAACGGCGATAACATTAAAGTTGGCAAACCTTATTTATCAGGCAGCAAGGTTGCTGCTTCTATTGTCTCTCACGGACGGCACAAAAAAATCCATATTGTGAAGTTTAGACGTCGTAAACATCATCGTAAGCAAATGGGTCATAGACAAGATTTTACTGAAGTTAAGATAACCCACATTTCAGGTTAATATCATTAGCGGCGGGGCAGTGTCCTTCCGCTTATTTTAAAGAGAGGAATTGCAGCAATGGCACACAAGAAAGCGGGTGGTAGTACGCGGAATGGCCGCGACTCAAACCCAAAGTATCTAGGTGTAAAACGTTATGGTGGTCAGTCAGTGAATGCTGGCACGATTATTGTTCGTCAACGCGGTACAAAGTTTCATCCAGGGCGTTATGTTGGCATTGGTAGAGACCACACTTTGTATGCTTTAGTAGCGGGCAAAGTTGAATTTGGTATCAAAGGCCCTATGAAGAAACATTGCGTTAGCATTGTGCCTTTTGAAGCTGAAGTTGCGGATGAAGTAGCGGCGTAACGATTACTTTTTTAATTATCTCAAAAAGCCTCGTGCAAACGAGGTTTTTTTTTGCCTGATAAACTTATGAAATTTATAGATGAAGCAAAGATTCGAATAGAAGCAGGTAACGGCGGCAATGGTAGCTGTAGTTTTCTGCGACTTAAATTTATGCCTACCGGCGGTCCTGATGGTGGTAATGGTGGGGATGGCGGAAGCATTTTTCTGCAAGCTGATGAAGGCATTAACACATTAGTGGATTATCGTTATACGCGAGGATTTCAGGCAAAAAGCGGTGAAAAAGGCCGTGGCCGAGATTGTTCGGGTAAAGCAGGCCATGACTTATTTCTGCGTGTTCCTGTTGGCACTATGGTTTACGATCAAGATACGGATGAGTTGATGACTGACTTAAACTATCACGGCCAAATAGCCTGCGTTGCCAAAGGTGGCGCACATGGCATTGGTAATGCGCGTTTCAAAAGCAGTGTTAACCGTTCACCTACACGTACGATCCCAGGCCAGCCCGGCGAAAAACGAAATTTACGTTTAGAATTAAAAGTATTAGCCGATGTGGGTTTAGTTGGCATGCCGAATGCGGGTAAATCTACGCTAATTCATGCTATTTCTGCAGCGCGACCTAAAGTAGCCGATTATCCTTTTACCACTTTGCATCCTAATTTGGGTGTAGTGCGTGTTTCGCAACATAGAAGTTTCGTTGTGGCAGATATTCCTGGTTTAATTGAAGGAGCTGCTGAGGGTGCTGGATTAGGTATTCGTTTCTTAAAACACGTCATGCGTACGCGATTATTGTTTCATATGGTTGATGTAGCCCCGCAAGATGGGGTTGATCCTGTTGCAGTGGTTCAAGCGATTACTAGCGAATTACAAAAATTCAGTCCTGAGTTATATGCAAAAGAACGTTGGTTGGTTTTAAATAAAATCGATTTATTGCATCCTGAAGAAGTGGATGAGTATTGTGATGATATTGTGAAGCGTTTGGGCTGGACGGGAAAAGTATTTAAAATTTCTGGATTAAGCCATAAAGGCACTGAGTTTCTTGCTCAAGAAGCGATGAATTATTTGGATTTGGTGAGTAAGGATTTGTCGGAAATGTCGGTGGAAGATGGGCCGGAGTTTTAGAACAATTCAGAGTGTAGTGTCGCCAGAGAGCGGTAGTGTCCCGACATGAGCTCAGAGCTCACCAAATCTCTGTCATGACAGCGTGACAGAGATTTGCAGTGGGGTTTGATGAGGCCTCTTGCGACGTTAGATTCTTCGTGAAGGAGAGCTATATTCTTCTTCTCTCACTTTAGGTTCATCAGGGTTAATATTTGTAAGTCGTTTCATTGTAAATTTAATGTCTTGCAGTTTCAGTTGCGCAATAAATACATCTGCTTCAGCTTCGCTAGTAAAAGTCAAAATAACTACTTTTCTATTGCTGTAGATTTTTTCTTTTGGTTTGAATGTGTTATCAAAAATATTTTTTTCGGTCACATTTAGCTTTTGATAGTCTTCTTTGCTCTTTAGGGTTTTTGTATAGCCATTATAATTGGCTAGAGCCGCGCCCATGTCTTTTGCATCTTCAAGGGTGACTTCAAAATGTAGCACTTCTTTTTTTGAAGAAGATTCGCTCAATTGCGCATCGCGCGCGATGACATGTTGTTTTAGTGCATCAGCCGCTTTTTGTAATAATTCTTCTTGCTCAACTTCAATAATGCTTACGTCTAATTTTGCTTTCAATGATCTGGTTATTTCTTCTTCGGTAATAGCATTAAGATGGGTGTTTATTTCTAATAGCTTCGCAGCGTCAGTTAAAGCTTTTTGTCTTGGGTTCATTAGTTTCTACCAACGTTATGAATGAGAAGGCGTATTTTATCAAACCTTTCATTAAGGGAATATTAAGAAAAAGGGTACGGCTAGAATTCCTATGATTTTTAGCAGACGAAAAAAAATAGAAATACGTCAAACGTATATCTACTTGTTTTCATAAACAATAATGCATGGTCAGGGCATAAACATCATGCCCTCACAAGAATAGACTATTGCGCAGCTTTCGCGGCTTTTGATCGGCTGGTTTTAGCTTTTGTCACAGTTCCACCTTCTACCATTTTCTTGATGCCAGCAGTTAAGCGGCTTTTATGGCGTGAAGCTTTGTTCTTATGAATCAAACCTTTATTTGCCATGCGATCAATAACTGGCTGAGCAGCTTTTAAAGATTCTTCAGCGAGTTTCTTGTCCCCTGCAGCAATTGCAGTCACAACTTTCTTTATGTAAGTGCGCACCATCGAACGCAAACTTGCGTTATGTTGACGATGTTTTTCCGACTGACGAGCACGTTTTTTTGCGGATTTGATATTAGCCAAGGTTCCTCCAACGAATTTCAATATCAAAGAAAGGGGCTCATATTGCCCTCTTCTTATGGGCTTGTCAATTTTTAACTGAAAAACTTACACCCCGCCTGTGGGGAGCTTTTGTAGGGGCGAACCTGTGTGTTCGCCCTCTCGATCGAAGAGTTAATATTTGCATATTGAGGCCGCTGGGCGAACACACGGATTCGCCCCTACAAAAGCCGGTGACACCAGTATTGATTCCCCACCACTTATGTTAGGATATGCCACTTCCCGTTTATCACTAGTCAGACTACTTTTATGAGTAAAAGCTTATTCAAATCGACTTCAGTCGTCGCCAGCATGACCATGGTGTCTCGGATATTTGGTTTTTTGCGGGATATGGTGACGGCACAATTATTCGGTGCAACTGCTGCATTTGACGCATTTTCCGTGGCGTTTCGAATTCCTAACCTTATGCGTCGCTTATTTGCCGAAGGGTCTTTTGCCCAGGCTTTTGTACCTGTACTGTCTGAATATCAAAAAAACAAATCACAAGAAGAGATTAAACGTTTTATTAATGCTATTTGTGGCACATTAGGCTTCGTTTTGCTATGCGTTACCATCGCTGGGATTGTGTTAGCGCCTTTTATCATAAGACTGTTTGCCCCAGGATTTGATACAGATGGGCCGCGTTTTGATTTGGCTGTTACGATGCTCAGAATAACGTTTCCCTATTTATTGCTGGTTTCGCTGACCGCATTTGCCGGTGCAATTTTAAATACTTACAGCCGGTTTTGGGTGGCTGCATTCACGCCCGTTTTTTTAAACCTTTGTATGATTACCGCCGCATTTTGGCTATCACCACATTTAGAAAAACCTATTGTAGGCTTGGCATGGGGTGTGTTGATCTCGGGTGTTATCCAACTGATTTTTCAATGGCCGTTCTTAAAGCAACTGCATTTGTTGCCGCGACCCGTGGTACGTTTCCATGACGCGGGGGTCATGCGCGTTTTAAAATTAATGGTACCTGCTTTATTCGGTGTATCAGTTTCACAAATAAATTTATTACTCGATACACTGTTTGCTTCTTTTCTCGTCGTCGGTAGCGTGTCGTGGCTGTATTATTCGGATCGGTTGATGGAGTTTCCATTAGGCGTTATTGGTGTTGCGATTTCGACTGTGATTTTGCCGCATTTATCGCGCCATCATGCAACAGAATCGCACCTGGATTTTTCTCAAACCATAGACTGGGCGTTACGTTGTGTGCTGATCGTTGGGTTGCCGGCAGCTGTTTTGCTGGCTGTTATTTCCGGGCCTTTGATCAGTACGCTTTTTCAACATGGACATTTTGATGCGTTAGCGGTAATGATGACGCGAAAAAGTCTCACCATGTTTGCCCTAGGCATTGCACCTTTCATGTTAATTAAAATTCTTGCCGCAGGATTTTATGCAAAACAAGATATACGCACGCCAGTTCGTATTGGAGTTTTGGCGATGGTTTCTAATATGGTATTTAATCTTATTTTAATTTGGCCCTTAAAACATGCAGGTATTGCATTAGCGACGTCATTGTCTGCTGTATTGAACGCAGGATTTTTATTTTATTTTTTACGCAAGAAAGAAATTTATTTGCCGCGCGAGGGTTGGGGATTTTTCAGCTACCGGCTCTTTTTTGCCAATGGAATTCTGGCAACGTTTTTGTGGTTTGCCTCAGGTGATATGCAAGATTGGTTAACGCATGAGACGTTGTGGCGTGCAACGCATTTAGCTACGTTGTTGGTGTTTTCAGTTGTAATTTATCTGACAGGATTATGGCTTGCTGGAATGCGGCCGCGGGATGTTTTGATCCCGCAGCGCCAGGGAATTTAACTTTTACCGAGTTGGGCGATGCTGCTTTGTTGTGGTGAAGGTGCAGCTTGCTGTTTGGAAGCAGGCAGATCGTTGTAAGCACTCGTATGTAGTCTGACCAGCTGAGTTGAGAGCGCTCCGCAGTCTTTTAAGAATTTGGTTGCTCGGGCTGCGAAAGTAGTCCTTTCTTTGTCTGCCGCCTTGAGTTGATTGACAACGTCTTGGCTGCCACTTTTCACTTGTTGTAATTCATCAGAATCAAGCGCATCTATTGTTGTCAGAGCGTTGCGGATTTTCTCAAAAATAGACTGACTGACTTCAACAAAGTTTACAGTGAGTGCTTCACTTGCCGTATTGATACCATTGAGTTTTTCTTCGAGTTGGTTTCTTTGTTCAGAATAGACTAAGAATAATTGTCTGGAGTTCTGAGAAGTCGAGTTTTCATAAGCTGATATAACAGTATCAATGTCAGCTTTGGTCTCATTTAATGCATTAACATTACTGAGTTTCTGTTCTTCTTGAGTGGTTTGAACTGCTATAACAGCTGATTTACGCAAGGCAGGATTCGTGTCTGACATCGTGAGTACGTCAAACTGAGTTTTGGTCATCACTACAAATAGCTTGGCATAAGTAGATTTAAAAGGTGCTGAGTCCATCCCTGCAAGATTTGCCAAGTTACCACGTGTCTCTAACATATTTTTAGCCTCGTTTATCAGCTAGGTTTTTATTAATAATAGCACTTTTACAACAAACCGGGTATACGCGTATAATCCACGGCTGATATTTATTTTGCTGCTAAGTTAGCCAATTTTATAAGGACTTGAAAATAATGACAAAACTCATTCGGGGGTTACATAATATTGCATCCGCCCCAAAGCAGGCGGTTGTGACAATTGGTAACTTCGATGGGGTCCATCTGGGACATCAAGCTTTATTGGCGAACGTTCGTGAAAAAGCGCGTGAATTAAAAACCACCTCATTGGTTATTACGTTTGAACCACAACCGTTTGAATTTTTTGCCCGAGAGAAAATGGCGCCGCGTTTGACTCGTTGGCGAGAAAAATTTTGTTTGCTCGAAAAGTATGGTGCAGATGCAGTACTCGTTATCCGTTTTAATGCTGCATTTGCGGATTTAACGGCAAAAGAGTTTGTGCAACAAATTTTGGGCAATGCATTGCAAGCAAAACATGTGATCGTGGGTGATGATTTTCAATTTGGTCATGGGCGAACGGGGAATTTTGAATTTTTGAAATCTGGCGGTTTCGATGCTGGATTTACAGTGGAAAACATGCCAAGTGTAATGCATGAAGGTGAGCGGGTTAGTAGTACGAGTGTACGCAAGGCATTGGCGAATTCTGATCATCAGTTAGTGGAGCGTTTGCTAGGTCGTCCTTACACTATGCAAGGGCGTGTTGTGTATGGAGATAAACGCGGCCGAACCATGGGTTTTCCCACGGCAAATATTTATTTGCATCGGGCAGTGACACCGGTGCAAGGTGTTTATGTTGTACGTATGCATGGGATTGCGGACAAAGCCTTGCCTGGCGTTGCTAATGTCGGCATTCGGCCAACAATTGGTGGCACGCGCACGCTGTTAGAAGTACACTTATTTGATTTTGCAAAAGATATTTATGGGCGTCACGTCAGTGTGGAGTTTTGTGAAAAACTACGTGATGAACAGCGTTATGCGAGTTTGGAATTGTTGATAGAACAAATTTGGAAAGATGCCGGGCAGGCGCGAGAGTATTTTGAAAAGCGTGGGGAGTTGTGAATACTTCTTACCTGTCATTCCCGCCTTCGCGGGAATGACAAATATTTATTTAATAATCTTATTTTTTATATTAAAAAATTAACCGAGTTAAAAACTTTATGACTGATTATAAAAGCACTTTAAATTTACCCAAAACAGATTTTCCAATGAAAGCCAATCTCGCGCAGCGCGAGCCTGAAATTTTAAAAAAATGGGAAAATTTGAACCTTTACGCAAAATTGCGTGAGCAAGGCAAGACACGTCCGCGTTTTATTTTGCATGATGGTCCGCCGTATGCAAATGGCCAAATTCACATGGGTCATGCGGTGAATAAAACACTCAAAGATATCGTCGTAAAATCGAAAACATTCTCTGGTTTCAATGTGCCCTTTGTGCCAGGTTGGGATTGCCATGGGTTACCGATTGAATTAAAAGTCGAAAAAAAAGTTGGTAAACCAGGTCAAAAAATTACGCCAGCAGAATTTCGTCAAGCTTGTCGCGAATATGCAGCGAGTCAAATCGATATTCAGCGCACGGAATTCAAACGCTTAGGCGTGCAAGGTGATTGGGACAATCCTTACATCACAATGAATTTTCAATACGAAGCTGATATCATTCGCAGTTTAGCCAAGATCATGCAAAATGGCCATGTACAGAAGGGTTTTAAGCCGGTGTACTGGTGTTTAGATTGCGGTTCAGCTCTCGCAGAAGCGGAAGTCGAATATGCGGACAAAGTGTCACCCGCTGTTGATGTGCGTTTTAATATCGTGGATGAAGGATCACTTCTCGCACGATTCAAAAAAATCGAAAAAAGTCACGGACAAATTTCAATTCCCATTTGGACGACGACACCTTGGACATTACCTGCCAATCAAGCGGTCGCATTAAATCCGCGTACGGATTATGTTTTAGTGTCGGCGGGGGATGAAAGATTATTAGTTGCCGAAGCATTATTGACGCAAATCATGCAACGCTATGAAATTAAAAACTATAGAATTTTAGCTCGTGCAACCGGTCAAGAATTAGAGCTTATTCAATTACAACATCCTTTTTATGATCGCCAAGTGCCGGTTATTTTAGGTCAGCATGTCACAGTCGAAGCGGGTACCGGCGCAGTGCACACAGCGCCTGCACATGGCCAAGATGACTATGAAGTAGGTAAACAGTATCAGTTACCATTAGATAATCCAGTGGGTGATGATGGTTGTTTTATTTCAACCACGCCTTTATTTGCAGGTTTGCATGTCAACAAAGCTAACGATGCAGTGATTGAAGAATTAAAAAAGAAAAATATGTTGTTACACTTCACTAAAATCACCCACAGTTATCCGCATTGCTGGCGTCATAAAACACCATTAATTTTTCGCGCGACACCGCAATGGTTTATCAGCATGGATAAAAATAATTTACGCGTGATGGCATTAGCGTCCATTGAAAACGTGCATTGGATTCCTGATTGGGGCCAGAGTCGAATTTTTAGTATGGTAGATAAGCGTCCGGATTGGTGTATATCACGTCAACGTACGTGGGGTGTGCCGATTGCTTTGTTTCTTCATAAAGAAACCGGTGAGCCACATGCAAAATCTATGGAATTCTTTGAAAAAATTGCACTGCTCGTCGAACAAAAAGGTATTGATGCTTGGCATGAACTTGATGCAAAAGATTTATTAGGCGCTGATGCTGACAATTATTATAAATGCCGAGATATTCTGGATGTTTGGTTTGACTCAGGTGTGACGAATGATTGTGTATTGCATAAAAATCCTGATCTTGGTTTTCCGGCAGATTTATATTTAGAAGGCTCCGATCAACATCGTGGTTGGTTCCAGTCTTCTTTGCTGACGTCACTTGCGATTTACAAAAAAGCACCGTACAAAACTGTATTGACGCATGGATATGTCATCGATCTTGAAGGTCGTAAGATGTCAAAATCGCTGGGTAATGTGATTGCACCCGACAAAATTATTCAAACACTAGGCGCCGACGTTTTACGCTTGTGGGTGGCTAGTATCGATTATCGCGCAGAAATAAATGTGTCGGATGAAATTTTAACGCGCACATCGGAAACGTATCGTCGCTTGCGTAACACGGCACGATTTTTGTTGGCGAATTTAGATGGATTTGATCCAGACAAAAATTTAGTGCAACCAGAAAAAATGCTAGCACTCGACCGCTGGGCAGTGAATAAAGCACGCTTGTTACAGGAAGAAATCATTCGCGCTTATGATGCCTATCAATTTCATGTGATTTATCAACGTATCCATCATTTTTGTGCGGTAGAGTTAGGCGGTTTTTATTTAGATATTATTAAAGATCGAGAATACACGATGCAAACCGATAGTTTGGCACGTCGTTCAGCGCAAACGGCAATGTTTCATATCATCGAAGCCTTGGTGCGCTGGTTCGCTCCCATCTTAAGTTTTACCGCAGAAGAAATTTGGCAATACATTCCGGGAAAACGCAATGAATCGGTGTTTTTAAATACCTGGTACGATGGCTTGCCGGAATTGGCTGAAAATCAAATCATGAACGAAGCGTATTGGGAAAAATTACGTCTCGTGCGTGATGCAGTGAATAAAGAATTAGAAGCACAGCGTAAAGCCGGGAAACTCGGCGCACCGCTTGAGGCTGAAGTGCATTTGTATTGTGATGCAGAATTGAAAAAACAATTAGATGCGTTAGAAAACGAATTGCGTTTTGTGTTGATTACCTCAGCTGCCGATGTGCATTTAATGAATTCACAATTACCCGAAGATGTCATCGCAACTGATGTTGCTGGTTTAGCTGTAAAAGTTGAACCTGTTAGCTATCAAAAATGCGGACGTTGCTGGCATCGACGTCCTGAGGTCGGCACTGATAAATCGCATCCCACTTTGTGTGTGCGTTGCATAGAAAATGTAGACGGCAAGGGAGAATTGCGAAAATATGCATAAAAAAACAGGATTACGTTGGCTTTGGCTTACGGTGGTTGTGTTAGTGCTAGATCGCGTCAGCAAATATTTCGCGCTGGAATATTTACCGCCTTATTCAGAAGTCCCGGTATTTCCGCATTTTAATTTCACGCTGGCTTACAATAAAGGCGCTGCATTTAGTTTTTTAAATTCGGCATCTGGATGGCAAGCATGGATGTTCGGTTGTATTGCGGCAGTTGTTAGTATTGCAATTTTAATTTGGTTGTATCGATTGTCGTCAAAACAACGGTGGCTTTGTATTGCGTTGACTTTAATTGTGGGCGGTGCGCTAGGAAATTTATCGGATCGAATATTGTATGGTTACGTGATTGATTTTCTCGATTTTTATGCTGCCAATATGCATTGGCCAGCGTTTAATGTGGCTGATAGCGCAATTTGTTTGGGCGCATTTATGTTGTTTTGGGATGCGATTTTTTTTCGGAAAAGTAAATAGCTGAGTTTCTTGGTGGAGGAAATCTTAATCATGGAATTGCAAGTGAGCTTCGTTCTTCGCCACCGTCATTGCGAGCGCGAGCGAAGCAACCCAGGTTTTATTGTCACTCGCATAGTAGAGGAAAGCATAAAATCTAATATTAAATTTAGATTTATGTACTTGTTAAGAGGCAATAAAACCTGGGTTGCTTC
>JBDTIZ010000312.1:0-9729 GCA_039936115.1 Gammaproteobacteria bacterium | reverse complement strand
CGCGGCTTGTCCGCGGTATCCAGTCAACTTAGCGCCTGTTTTGATTTGTAAAAAAAATATATGTCGATCCCTAAGGCCGCAGGATAGGTATATTGCACCGAGTGCACAAAAGATGTACCATCCTGCCTCCCCAATAACTCTTAAATTTCGAAGGCAGGGCGCAAGTGGCTATTAGTATCGAAGAAATCTTAGCAAAGAAAAATTTACCGATAGACTTGTATGATAGAGCGCATGACATTCGTCTTGAAGATCCTCTTGAGAAACATGCAAAGTGGGCGTCTGTTAATTGCTACTCAGTGCCTTTCCCTAAAACGGCTGAATCAAAAGTTGCGACAAAGAAAGCGCCGGAAGAACAACCAGAAAAAAAAGAAGATGCCATAGCCAGAGTTGATCATGGCATTCAACACGTAGCCCGCGCTTCAAAAATTTATGTGCCTGTATTTGTAAATTTATACCGTCTCTTTAATCATCCACAGGCAGAAGAATTAACTGATGAAAATATAAAGTTGATTCAGATCGCGATTCTTTTCCATGATGCAGGTAGAGAAGGCGAAGGAAAAGATGAGTGGGATGCTGATAGCGCAATCATGCTTTATTGTTATTTAACGCGTGTTTTGAAAGTCGAACCCGCGAGAGCAAAAATATTCGCTGAAGCTATTAACTCGAAAGACCAAGAATTAGGTATAACCGATTTTGATATTGAGATTTGCAACAAGATAAAAGCCTTAACTATCAACAGTGACATACCTGAGAAATTCTTAAAACTGTTTGCTTTAAAGATGATGCTGGAAGGGGGTAATCTTAAAAACAAAAAGCTGCTCCAGTATTCCGAGTATTTATTTCCTGAAGGAATACCTGACATTGAGGATGCTGAATTAAAAAGTCTAGAAGTTGGGAATAATGTAGTTAAAGAAGAGAAAGATCAACTTTCTGACGAATTACCTGCTGTTAAGGATTCTGAGCTAAGTAAACCTAAAGTTGCTGATAATGTAGTCAAAGAAGAAAAAAAACCACAAGAAAGCAATAAAGAAGAAGATAAATCAAAACATTACTTTGTGTTGCAAGAAGACAGTAATGGAAAATTTTCTTGGATCGTTGACACCCAGAGCAAAAAAAATATTTTCCAAAAAATTATTAAAGACTGCGATTGTTTGGATATTATTCGTGCCAGGAGTCATTTTGATGTATATCGTTTAGATTTTTTTAATGATATTGCGGGCAGTCGTCCACAGGCTTATGAACTTCTGATCAGATTAGTCCGTGAGGTAAGAAGTTTTATTTATCGACAAGGCGATACTCTAGGCTTGAAGCAGATGGATATTAAAAAACAATTTGAACATCCCGACGTGTGCGCTGCGATTTTAGCCAGCTTAAATAAATATTCAGCTGCCTATCCTATTCTTTCAAAGTTTTCTGCAGTATTGGATAGAAATGAGTTATTGAAATCTCTTCCACCTAAAAAATTAGGTAAAATGCGCCAATTGATAGAGACTCAAACAGTCTTAGCGCGTGGTGAAGGTGTTCCATCCAGACGAGTTGAAAAAAAGAATAAGCCCACTTTATCAGGAGCAGGCTTTGATATATACATGGCATCGCGAAGAATGGGCGTTCCTACTCGCAGCGGACGCTTAAATAAAAACGGTCACCCACATCGCTCAACTTCATTAATTGGAAATGGGGGTGGCGTATTTGCTAGCGCTGGTTTTCTAATAGAAAATCCACCGATCGAATCAATTACGTATGTAAGTTCTGACGATTTTAGCTCGGGTTTTGGAACAAAAAATATCGATAAAAAAGAATATAAACTGATGTCGCCTGATGAAGTCAAGTCTGGTCTTGAGAACTTAAAGACTAGATTGCAAGAGACCAGTAACAATAGTGCAACTCATAGCCATAATGAAGTTTTGTGTAATGTAACTGATTTTAACAAAATTTATTTTTCTCTTGACCCCAATTTCATCAACTCAAAGGTTGGAAAATCACCGGACCCAACTCATCCTTATTCTCCTTTATTACAAGCGTTTTTTATTCAGCAAGAACATTTGAAAGCTACAAGCATAAAACTACCAATTTATGAGTATTCGTCTGTACGTGATGAAATATCCGAAGATCCCGTTGAGCTTAGTGAATCTGAAATCAAAGAAATGTGGTTGGAGATGTGCAAAAGTTACATGGAGAAACATTTATTCGAATCACTCGTTCAATCATCCAAAACAATAAAAGTGCTAGCTATGTATGGCGCTACTCAATATCACTGGGATGATATTGCACCTGCAGATACTTGTTTCTCTGAGTCTTTTCAGCAGGATCTTGATCGAATGATTTTTCAGGCACGCGAAAAAATATTCTTTTCGCAACTTCGCGACAACCCACAATTATTTTTGACCGAAAAGCATTTTAAGTTCTTCATTAAACATCCTGAGTCTTTGTTGAAAGTTAAAGACATATTGGCTCTTTTCATTCGAAATGTTATTGCAACGAGAACGATGTTTGCGGATGTAGTCTCGTTGGATGATTTCGATGTGCGGTTAAATTCGGAGTGCCATTTCCAGGATATCACCAGCGTTTGTAGCAGTGATTGTAAAAAAATAGAGATTGAATCTTGGTTTGTTTCTTATAATTCAAGCATTAAAATAAATGTGTATGCAAAATTATTAAATCTTGATGATGAAGTAAGAGCAATTCAATCTGAGGCCCGTACGCTAGTTGCATCGGACATGGCTGCTAGAAAAAGTGTATCCGTCGAAACAATTAATAATACCAGACCGGAAGTTGACGGCCTGACAAAATTTATTTATGTGTTTAATCTGTGTGACAGTTTTAAACCAGAATTTCAAGCAATTGTTATTAACTATATGACTAAGCTTCCGCTTTTAGTATGGCATTCATTTAATACCTTATATGAGATCGAGCCACAATCTTCTGCCGCGCAGTTCTGTGAGTATCTAAGTCAGTTAAAAAACATGAGTGCTCTAACCCCGCAAATTATGCTGGCTGCCAAACAAATCATTACTGAATTATTAAAGCAATTTGCCTTAGCAACGAAAAGTGAGGAATATATCTATTGCTCTCAAAACTTGACGCGATGTTTTGAGACCGCGCAACTGGTTGGAATTTCACGCCAAGAATTGAAAGATGTTTTTTTGAGTTGGCAAGCGGGTGCGAAGAAGAAATTTAGACACACTATTTTGGATGCACTAAATAACACGGGTTTATTGAGTGATTATGATGTCTTCAAATGTGTTTTGAATAATATCAAAGATGACGAGAAGTTTCCAAAATCCAAATTACCAGATTCTTGCGTGAAATTATTTCAGCAAGAGACCGCGACACGTTTTAATGAAGTTATTGCTAGTGTAAAAGATGAATCTTTGCAAGATCAATTTAATAAGGTGTGTGAATTCATAATTGATTATATGAATAAACGATATCCTGTTGTGCTTCCAACCGAAGTGAAAGAGCATTATCTTTGGATGTTGGACATACCTGATTTTAACTCCGCTGAACATGTAAAAACGATTAATGAATATTTAGCAAATAATGAATCTGGTTTGTCTTACAGTCGTTTTAAGCTATTTTATCCGACGTTTTCGTCAAATCAGCAAGAGGCTAAAGATGCAACTCTTTCCGTAACGGTGCCTACACTCACGATGACCCAAACGCCTTCCTAAACACACTAACCTTAAGGTTTTCTTAAGAGTTCGAAAATTTATATCTTGATTTTAAGATTACCTTAAGTTTAGGATTTGCATTACTAAATATCCGTCAAAATGGCTTTCTAAATTCAGAAAGCCTAAATGAGCGAGGAGCTCTAAAGAGTCTATTCATGGAAAGTCGCAAAACAAAATTACTTGAAGCTTTACATTTGAAAGACGGTGATGTGACTGCAACTCAGCTTGCGAAAATCGCTGAAGTGTACTGCACATTAAAATTTATTAAGCAACAAAAAGCTAACCAAGAATTAAACCAAGAAGAAGAGCGTGCTGAAGCTGAAGAAGCTGACGCGCTCAAAGCAGCAAATGAAATCAAAAATCAAATTCGCAAAATTTTAGCTGAATGTTATAAAAATGGTGATGCCGAGCTAGGTATCACCCGCGATTTTTGGAAATCCAAAGGTTATGGTGATGAAGAATTAGCTAATCTTGCCGCAACAAAAAAACGTATGGACCTTTTTTATTTAAGTCTGGCTTGGTTTACATCGTTCCGTCTGTTTTTCTTGCGTTTAAATCGAATTTTTGATTACAACAATATGGCCTTTATTGTTGATAGAACAATTGAAGTAGGAAATACTTTTTTTAATACCGTATTCAACGCTATTTTAAACAATGCTAAAACACTTTTTACTATTCTTGGATTATCTTACATAGTTGAATTGCTGGGCGACTGTTCTGTTATCGCTAAAGCCGCGTTTTTTGCTTCACAAGAAGAAAAAGAAAATAATCCTAGCGCTTGGAGCCGCGCTGTCAATACGTTTAGGAAAGGCGAAAGAATTCCTAGAATGGCGAATGCCTTAGTTTGGTTCACTATTAATTTGCTTGGATTTTATTTTACTGGCGGTATTTCAGCTGCATTAAATACCGGTCTTTTTGTTTTTGACGTGTTTGTTGATGTTTATAAATTCTATCGTGATAAATCAAAACATGTATGTTTAGCTAATCATATTCGCAAACAAAAGCAAGAATTAGAAAATGATCTGGAAGAACCCACTACAGATCACGAATTCATTAAGAAACAAATCGCAATCAAAGACCAAATACTCACCCAAATCAAACAACAACAAACTACCGTTACAAATAAACGTTTATACGGACTTATCATTACCTCGATCGTTCTCATCAGTATGCTTCTCATCTTTTTCCCGCCTGCAGCAATACCTCTGAGTGTTGTGGCTTTAAAAATGATTGGTGGATGCATGGCATTTTCTTGCAGTATCTTTGGTGGGCTTGGCAAGAGAATATTTGAAAAAGTCACCGCACCGAAAGAGACTCCACCAAAAGTAATTGCAGCAGATCCTGATGTACCTCAAGCCGACATGGTAAACATCCAAGGCGAATTGCAAAAAAATCTACTTCAAAAAGCTGGAGCAGGTCAGGAAATAGCGGCATTCCCTGAACAACAAATAAAAGCACCGCAAAGACCACAAGAACCTTTGCTAATCAGGAATGAGAGTGATTCTGATCTTGTTGCGATGAATGGAAGTGTATCCCCAGCATCAGCGACCGGTGAGTCTTCTGACATTTCAGCTTCCGAGTCCATGTCGAGCTCGATGGTGATGGATGGAAGTGAATCACCAGGCCTGGATGATGTGAGCGCGGCTGCATTGCCGGGTTACTCTATAGTGGCTGGTGGAAAACCAAAACCTCAAAATGATGAAATTCAGCCTCTTCTGGAGCCTGAAGATAGCCTTAATTATGGATATAACTAAATTCTAGATAATCATTATTCTAATCAACTGTCGCTTTTCCTTCTATAAAAGTCACGTATAATGTGATTTTTATTATTAGACAGCCTGTCATGCAACTATCCAAACTACTTACCGATTTCTGCCTTCTCACACCCAGTGAGGACGTGGAAATCGATGGTCTTTCACTCGATAGCCGATTGGTGAAATCGGGCGATTTGTTTTTCGCTTTACAAGGTACTCATCAAGATGGTCGAAAATTTATAGAAGCAGCTATTCAAGAGGGTGCCATCGCAATTTTGGCAGAAGCCGATCACGCTAAAGTAGAACGACAAAATGGATTACCTATTGTCTTTATCCCTAATTTAAGAGCAAAAACCGCAGAAATTGCCGCGCGTTTTTATCATTATCCTGCCAAAAAAATGCGAATGGTTGGCGTCACAGGTACTAGCGGCAAAACCTCATGCACCCAATTTATGGCATCCAGTTTGCAGCAACTGTCGATTCCTTGTGGCGTAGTCGGGACACTTGGCACAGGCTTATATGGCGATATTCAAGAAGGCACTTTAACCACGCCGGATGCAATTACCTTACAGACTACGTTTGCAAATTTTTTAATACAGGGTGCCAAAACGACAGTCATGGAAGTGTCATCGCACAGCTTGGATCAGGGTAGAGTTAATGGTATTGAATTTGAAATCGGTGTTTTTACTAATTTATCCCGTGATCATTTAGATTATCATGGCACTATGGATGCTTATGGTGCTGCTAAAAAACAGTTATTTTCTCAAGCGAAATTTGCTGTCATCAATGCGGATGATGCATTTGGTCGGGAGCTACTCTCAGCATTTTCAACACGTAAAAATGTCTTTTCTTATCAAATTACACATCAGGATTCAGCATTAGCGTGCGATCAAGATTCACTCATTTATGCAGATCAAGTTCGTATTGATAGTTTAGGAACTCACGCCAGAATTAATACACCTTGGGGTACGGGCGAGTTACATTCGCTGTTAGTTGGACAATTTAACTTAAGTAATTTATTAGCAGTATTAACGACGTTATGTTTATTGGATATTCCTTTTTCTGACGCGCTCAAAACATTAGCAGCGGTTGACCCCGTTCCCGGTAGAATGCAATCCGTTGGCGGTGGTTCATTGCCGCTTGTTGTGGTGGACTATGCACATAAACCCGATGCATTAGAAAAAGTCTTAATTGCGCTACGCCAGCAATGCCAAGGTAAATTATATTGTGTGTTTGGCTGCGGCGGGGATCGTGATCGCGGTAAACGGCCTATGATGGCAAAAATTGCGGAACAATATGCGGATCATGTTATTGTGACAGATGATAATCCACGTCATGAGGATGCTGCGCAAATTACAGCGGATATTTTGCAAGGATTTTCTGAGCGAGCTAACGTGATTGTGCAACATGATCGTTCTAAAGCGATTCGTGACGTTATGCAGAGCGCGGCGCCAGGAGATTGTGTATTGATTGCTGGGAAAGGCGCTGAGACTTATCAACAAATAGGCGATCAAAAAATTCCGTTCAATGATCTCGTAAAAGTGAATGAAAGTATCAATCATAGGAGAGGTAAATGCTAGTTTGGCTCAGCGAATTATTAGCGCGACATTTTCATTTTTTTCACGTAGTTCAGTATTTGACGCTGCGCGCAATATTGGGAACCTTGACTGCATTGGCAGTTGCATTATTGGTAGGTCCTTTTATGATTCGTTGGCTTAGCCAATATCATGTGGGTCAAGTAGTACGAAACGATGGCCCGCAAAGTCATTTATCAAAAGCCGGCACACCGACTATGGGCGGTACACTGGTCTTAGTTGCAATCGTACTTAGCACATTAATGTGGGGTGATTTGACGAATCGTTATGTGTGGTTAGTGTTGTTGGTCACGATAGGATTTGGTGCGATTGGTTGGTGGGATGATTACTTAAAACTGGTATTAAAAAATAGTCGTGGGTTGTCTGCGCGTCGCAAATATTTTTTTCAATCGGTGTTAGGCTTGAGTGCTGCGTGTTACCTCTATTTTACGGCGACTTCACCGGTTGAAACTGAATTAGTGATTCCATTTTTTAAATATATTTTATTACCTTTAGGGCCTCTTTTTATTCTCTTGGCGTACTGTGTGATTGTAGGTTCAAGTAATGCCGTGAATTTAACCGATGGTTTGGATGGATTGGCTATTTTACCTGCGGTGATGGTGGCAGCGGCATTAGGTGTGTTTGCTTATGCCAGCGGTAATATCAATTTTGCAAAATATTTAGCAATACCTTATGTGCCGGGTGCGGGTGAAATTATTGTTTTTTGTGGTGCATTGGTTGGGGCGGGTTTAGGTTTCTTATGGTTTAACACCTATCCTGCACAAGTATTTATGGGTGATGTGGGTGCGCTATCATTAGGCGCTGCTTTAGGTATTATTGCGGTGATTGTTCGTCAGGAATTAGTTTTATTTTTGATGGGCGGCATTTTTGTTTTAGAAACGGTGTCGGTTATTTTGCAAGTGGCATCATTTAAATTAACGGGGAAAAGAATTTTTCGTATGGCGCCGATTCATCATCATTTTGAATTAAAAGGTTGGCCGGAGCCTAGAGTGATTGTGCGTTTTTGGATTATTACTTTTGTGTTGGTGTTGTGTGGTTTAGCAACGCTCAAATTACGTTAATTAAAACGGGATGATTGTTTATGTCACAAAACTTACACGTCATTGTTGGTTTAGGCAGCTCTGGATTTTCTGCTGCTCGTTATTTAATGAAGCAAGGTATTCCAGTTGCCGTAACGGATAGCCGACAAAATCCGCCTAATTTAGCAGAATTCACGAATGAATTTCCAAGCGTCAAACTATCGTTAGGTAAGCTGGATGAAAATCTCTTAGCACAAGCCGCCAAAATTATTATAAGTCCCGGTGTTTCGCTGCAAGAGCCTGCCATCGCACAGCAAGTGATACGCGGCACACCCATCGTTGGCGATATTGAATTATTTGCGGCCGCAGCAAAAGCGCCAGTGATCGCAATTACGGGTACGAATGCAAAAAGCACAGTGACGACTTTAGTTGGCGAAATGGCTGCTAATGCTGGTGTCAAAGTTGAAGTTGGTGGAAACCTGGGTGTGCCGGCACTTGATTTAATAACAACACCGCAACCTGAATTATTCGTATTGGAATTATCGAGTTTTCAGTTAGAGACTACTTATTCATTAGCGCCTAGAGTGGCGACTATTTTGAATGTAACACCGGATCACATGGATCGTTATGCAGGTTTGCAAGAATATCGTTCTGCGAAACAACGTGTTTATACGAATTGTGAAATTGCTGTCTGCAATCGCGATGATCCGTTAACCGAATGTGATGAACAAGTCGTGCAACGAAAATTATATTTCACGCTGAATCAGCCAGGGGATCATGAATTTGGTTTACTGAAAAAAAATGGCGAAATGTTTTTGGCGTTTGAAAATCAAACGCTGATGCCGGTACGTGATTTACCTATTCTAGGTCGGCACTATCAAGCAAACGCATTAGCCTCTTTAGCAATCGGTTTCGGTTATGGATTGCCGATGCATGCTATGTTGCAAACTTTAATTCAATTTAATGGTTTACCACATCGCTGTCAGTTGGTCAGAGAACGAAATGGCGTGCGTTGGTATAATGATTCAAAAGGCACAAACGTAGGCGCGACATTGGCCGCGATTGAAGGCTTGGGGCCAGAAATCAATGGAAAATTAATTTTAATTGCCGGTGGCGTGGGCAAAAACGCGGATTTTACACCGCTTGTACCTGCCGTTGAAAAATACGTCAAAACCACTGTCTTGATTGGCGATGCTGCTCCTGTGTTGGCCGAAATGCTGGCGGATCGTGTTGAAATTCGTTTCGCAAAAAACATGGAAGAGGCGGTTACGATAGCAGAAAACTTAGCATTGCCTGATGACAGCGTTTTGTTGTCTCCCGCGTGCGCGAGCTTTGATATGTTTAATAATTTTGAGCATCGTGGGCAAGTGTTTACGGACATTGTGCAAACGTTGTAAGCAACGAAAATAACCGTAGCCCGCTTATTTTACCTGTGTGTTCGCCCTTTTATTGAAGAGATAGTGTGAGGCTGCAGGGCGAACACATACTCAACAAACCCCTGATGTTGCTCAGCAGCCAGAGACAACAAAAAGAAAGAATTCTAGTCCAAAAAAATGATAGGTGTGTAAGCGCTAATTAAACCACCCACTAAAAAATTCTTTCCAATCTAATTACACTCCATTTTTAAATTCAATGGAGAATCAGATGAAAAATTTTTCCGCAAAAAGCACACCCCTTGATATGGACAAAT
>JBDTIZ010000311.1:0-5397 GCA_039936115.1 Gammaproteobacteria bacterium | reverse complement strand
TCCAGTCAACTTGGCATCTGTTTTGATTTGTAAAAAAGGTTGCCCCCGATAAATTCAAAAGCGGTTTTTGTGTGCTTCCTGTTCTATTGATGATTGTTGAATGCAAATCAATAAATCCTCCTCTCTTTTATCAATAACCATATCTTTTAAAGAGGTTTCAATGGTTTCAGTCACAGCAGATTTCAAGGAGTTTTTGCCATAAGCGGCTGACTCAGAAATAGTTTCATCCTGTAAAATATCGTTATGTCTGGCAATAATATCTTTGAATGCCTGTTTTGAAGCAACCCAATCATGGTTGTTTTTGACTTGAAATTTTCCAGATTGTTGCATATTAATTTGATTATTTACCATGAGGAAATAAATGTCTCTTAATAAAGCTAGTATGGGCTGAATTTGCTTTGCTAGGGGTGAAAAAATACTATGCGAAACAAATGAAGATGATCCTTGTGACTCATCGACAAATTTCATTTTTTGTTGCTCGATTAACTGCAGATACAATTCATTAATTTGTGCTAAGGCAACCAAAGGTTTTTTTGAAAAATTTTTAATGAGTTCATTTTTGACATCTTCGGTTTTTTCGATCCAAGCATCTTTTTTTAAAAGAGAGAAAACATAATCTTTTGCTTTAGTTATTTTATAATCTTCGAATTTTTTTATGCCAGCTTCAATTTCTGCGACGATTTCATCAACCGAATATCCAAGAAAATGAGCGGGTGTTTGTACGATGCATCTCGTGTTAAAAAATTTCAGCAGGTAATAGTTTAGTAATAGAAATATGTGTGTTCTTCCATTTCCATCACTGAAACCATGATTTGCGTGAAGAGTCCCGATTAATTCAGCTAGCGCTCTTAAAATGGCTGTTCGTTGGGCAGGAGATGGCTCTTTTTTTTGTTCTTGAGCTTCTGCGTCTGTGATGGTGGTATGAAATTTCTTAAAGGCGTCATCAACTGTTTTGACGACATCATCAGACGATCTGGTCAAGTGTATTGAAATGCCGTAGAAGGAATTGCCAGATTTTTCAAAGATGTTAAATAATTCACTTTCATCCGTAATAATTTTTTTTGAAAATAAATAATCATCTTTTATAATGCCATTTAAAAATGGAATATATTTAAAATTGCGTCGCCGAGTTTCAATCACAAAATAATATTTTCCAGTGTCAGCTGCCGAAGCATAGCGTCCGTTTGCTAATTTAAGACCCGCAATAAATGCAGCGTAGCCTTTTTCAGAAATGCCCGCGGTGTATTCAGTGCCAAGCGCAGGCAGATACACTCCAAATTTTCCATTGATACCTTTGCGAAATCCTAGCGGTTGATCTCGGTTTGTTTTTTCTGTTTCATAGAAAGAATCATGCAGTTTCTCAAGTTCTTTAGATGTCATTTCTTGTTGTGTGCGCAGAAAGGTTTCAACAAGCTCTAAGCCTTTATTTATGCCAATAAAATATTCTTTTCTAAAATTTTCTGGACCAAACGGTTGCTGCCACTCATCAGTGCACAAGCGCCAACGTTCACTGCGTGGAAAGTCTTCGTCTGCATTTAGATGTGCATCGCTGGTCTTGCTTTCTTCAATTTTTTTACCGCTCTGCGCCATGTTGATCTCCTGTTTGTGTAATATTATATCAATTCAAGAGTGAGAGCTAATAATCGAAGAACTATCAACATTCCGGATAGTTGCCATAACACTGGAAAAGCATAGAAAAATAACCAAATATTGCAATAATAAAGCTAGAATGATAAAATTTTGCTCAATTCGTTTTACGTAATTGTAGTCAATCTAAGTAAATCACGAGGAATATAGAATGCTCTCATCCAGCCAGCTTCAAAAAAGTGAAGAAAAACATGTATTTGAAAATGAACGCCAAAAAATTCTTATGGAAGATTTTATTGTCTTTATTCAATTAGTTAAAGAAATGTATGCTGAAAATCATCCATTGTCGAAGTTATTAGAACAATTTATTACTTCATGGAATCAGTTGGGCAATCTAAGAGCCCAGTATAACTCTTCCGAATCGAGGAATAGCTTCTTGACAGCATTTGCAGTAGGGGCATCATTATTACTCATGAAAGGTCACACTAATTTACTCGAACCGGGAGCTTATTCAACGCTGAATCGTATGAACGAAATGAATGAAGAAATTATCGAGCACCTTAAGAAATTTAGCTATGAAAGTAGTCATGCTATGCTTAAATTAGTGGATGAATTTCAGGAAATAGCAGAGCAATATTTAGAAGAGCTTGCATATATTCCGCTTCTAAAATCGATACTAAACCAGAGGCTATCAATTTTTCAACGATTACCCATAATTACACAGCAACTTGTAAAATATATTAAAGATGAAAGTAAAAAAGAAGAAAGTAAGTTATTAATGGTTTGTCGCAAGCATCAGAGATTTCAACGTTTATTAGAAACAGATGGATTAATTACTCTGGCAACTACATTAGATTTCGATGCATTTTATACAGATTTTTCAGGCGCATTGACTACTATAGCTAGCACCGAACAACAGCAGTCATCGAACGGCAATGATCACCCCTCTTCATATAATAATTTTAATCAATACTTGTTACAAAAACTGCAACAAGCAACAGTATTCCGTCGTGTCTCACAAGAAACATCTGCTGCATTTTTGCTAAATGAACAAAACTCTTCACTTGAGATTTACAGTATTGATTCTCAGAAAAAACTTAAAATGCAAGAAACGCAAGACCAAGACCAGACATTGTCTGAATTAATAAGAGCAGTCCTAGATAATGATAGCGATTATATTGATACGCATCATCATGAAATTAAGGCGCTATCTCCTCATACGCTCGAGATTGTTTTTAAAGAGATGATTACTCGCGGACGATATCGTTTATTCATACATATGTTTGAAGCTGGAGTGAATTTCAATCATATTAACGCGGATGGTTCTAATCTTTTAGATGATGTAGCAGCGAAGGTAACAAATTGGAACAACGCAAGCCAAACTGCACAATCTGCTATTGCGTTACGTTGTTTAGGCGTTGCTTGGTCACCACTCAATAATACAGAACGTAGATTTGCCAGAAATCGTTCCAAGGTCGAAGATAATTTCATGATGAAACAGGAAGATATTCAAAATCAACATTATGAGGGAGCATCGGAAGCGACGCTGACAAGAACGCGAGAATTTGTAATAGATTTGTTATTTTATGCTTGCGAAAAGAATCTAGTTAAGAGTGTCAATCAATTACTCA
Source organism: Gammaproteobacteria bacterium (assembly GCA_039936115.1). GTDB lineage: Bacteria > Pseudomonadota > Gammaproteobacteria > DSM-16500 > DSM-16500 > DATIJJ01. The sequence goes on along the minus strand of JBDTIZ010000311.1, from coordinate 2,179 downwards.
CCGCGCGTTGGCCAAAAAGTTTAGTGATATTGCCACAGGAAGTCGTGGCTCTTCCTCCTCGCGTCGAAACACTGGGTGTTGTACCACAAGTAAGAATCACGCCAGCAGATGCAGTTCGAATCGAAGTGAAACAAACAGAAGACGCATTGGCGGGTCTCGCTAGATCTATGCATCCAGTTGCAGATATAAAAGAATCAGAGCAGCCACAACGAAGATTTTTGCTTCCGGCTGAGCGCGAAGCTGAAATTACAAGAACACAAGAAGAAGCGTCGGTGCAGCAAATTATTCAGCTTTGTTTCAGTGCTGCCAAGAATCCCAAACTCAATTATCATGCAGAATTTATAAATTTAACAGCGGGTCTGATGGGGTCACATCAGTTTCTTGAAAATTTGTTGCATAAGATATCATTCAATGACCCTCGAGTTGTTGATTGCTATGCAAACTTTTGTGCTGCTTATAGCAAAGAGCGGCCAGATTATGTATTTCCCCAAAGCTATGGGGCATTAATTGAAAAATCAACAAAAGATTTGACGCTTATTATGAGTGAGAGACCGAAGATAAGTGAAGCCGGCGAGTCCTGGCTTCCCAATGGCCGTATTATTCATATCAATTATCGAAATAAACAAGGATTGACTTTTTTACATAAAGCAGCAGGATATGGGCATGAGAGTATCGTAAGGAATTTAATTTCTCTCGGTGCAGATCCAACTCTTAAAACTGAAAGTCAGGAAGATGAAATGTTTAGTTCCACGATGAATGGCGAAACAGCTGCGCAATATGCTTCGCATTCGGTAGGTAATAAACGGCATTTGAATACCATGTTTAGTTTTTTAAGAGTTAAAGAAGAAGAAACCTTAGAAAATCAATTTGTTCGACCAGCAGAAGTGAGAATGCCAGTAGAAGAGGCCAAGCAGGGGATGTCGCCACAAGAGGCAGAGAGAGCAATCCTGCAAAAAAGAAACCAATTAATTGAAGCTAGACGAATAAGCTATGTTTACTCCTTGATGGTAAGTGCTGCTGGCGTGCGAAGTAGTAACTCACCCGCAGTGAAAACAATCGATGAAAAAGCAGTTGATCAAGTCTCTGCGAAAGTAGTTGCTCTATTAGTGTTGAATAGTGATGCCAATAAATGCATGGCAGCATTTAAAAAACTACAACCTGAAAAAATGCATCAGAAAGTATTTGAAAAAGTGCTGGCTGAGGCGTTGGATAAAAAGGGAAAAGGTCGGGCGACAGTATATGAGAGATATCAAGTGCTCTGTCAGCAATTCAAGAAACAAAATCCTGCGTTTGTTTTCCCCGAAAACCATGGTGAATTGTTTATGGAAAATGAACAATCCTCTAAGATTGTTATGAGGAAGTAACCTGTTATTCCCATGAAGGCGACACATTATCACTCCGTACTTGTTGTGCGGGGTGACAGTGTGCCATCTTCGCCTGAATGACTGGGTTTAAAGAAGCTGTCAACTCAACATTCCGGAATATTTGCAGCCAGTCCGCCCAATGAGGTTTCTTTATAGATAGACATCATGTCTTTGCCAGTTTGCTTCATGGTGGCAATGACTTTGTCGAGCGAAACATAATGCTCTCCATCACCTAAAAGCGCTAATCGTGCAGCATTTGCCGCTTTTACGGCGCCCATGGCATTACGTTCTATGCACGGAATTTGTACCAGTCCACCAATGGGATCGCATGTCATTCCGAGGTGATGTTCCATCGCAATTTCTGCGGCATTTTCAATTTGATGGATGGTGCCGCCGAGTACGGCAGTTAATGCCCCAGCGGCCATTGAACATGCAACGCCGACTTCACCTTGGCAGCCAACTTCAGCGCCTGAAATGGATGCGCCTTTTTTATAAAGAATCGCAATAGCACCCGCTGTTAATAAAAATTCAAGTACATCATCTGGTTTAGCTTCCGGATAAAAATCAAGATAGTAATGTAAAACTGCAGGAATAACGCCTGCTGCGCCATTTGTCGGTGCCGTGACAACACGGCTTCCGGCAGCATTTTCTTCATTGACTGCAATAGCATATAAATTTAACCAAGCCATGCTGTCAGTATATTCATGCGATGAAGGGCGACCTTTTTGTAAGAGTTTTTGATATAAGTCTGGCGCACGGCGTTTGATACTTAAACCACCGGGTAAGATGCCAGCGGTGCCGCAGCCTTTATCAAT
>JBDTIZ010000310.1:0-14276 GCA_039936115.1 Gammaproteobacteria bacterium | reverse complement strand
CACCCCGCACTTGTTGCGGGGTCTGGAATCAAAAACATAAAAAAGTCATTAAAAAAATAAAATGTGTTTTTTATTATTAAAGCCCGGACCCCGCAACAAGTGCGGGGTGACAGTGATGTAGGGCGCGGGGTGACAGTGATGTAGGGCGCGGAGTGACAGTGAGGTAGAGTACAGGGTGACAGTGATGTAGGGTACTGAGTGACAGTGATGCAGAGTACTGAGTGACGGTGATGAGTGACGGTGATGTGGGGTGCTGAGTGACAGTGGCGTAAAGAAAACAAATTGTTTTAAAAAAATATCATAAAATTCATCTGGTTATAAGCACAAAAGGCATCAGCCCAGCAAACACCCACACATAAAATCCAATAAAGCCGCTTTACAACCACATAACAAAAAGATATATCTCTCACACTTACTGCCAACCAAGCCAAACGGAACTAGCAAAACCTATGAAATCCAATCAATACAATGCCGAATCGATTGAAGTATTAAGCGGGCTTGAACCGGTACGACGCCGTCCGGGGATGTATACCGATACGACAAATCCTAACCACTTGGCACGCGAAGCCATTGATAATAGTGTCGATGAAGCCATGGAAGGACACGCAACAACGGTGCAAGTGACGCTCTATAAAGATGGTTCTTTAGAAGTTGTCGATGATGGCCGCGGCATGCCCGTGGATATCCATCCTGAAGAAGGTTTGTCTGGCGTTGAATTAATTCTAACTAAGCTACATAGCGGCGCAAAATTTTCCAATAAACAATACCGTTTTTCCGGTGGTTTGCATGGGGTTGGGATTTCAGTCGTGAACGCACTGTCGGTATTATTAGATGTTAAAATTAAACGTGACGGTTCTATTTATCACATTCAATTCAAAAACGGCGAAAAAACGTCTGAGCTGAAAAAAATCGGCACAGTGAATAAACGTGAAACAGGAACCAGTATTCGTTTTATTCCTAACGATAAATATTTTGATTCTGCACGCTTCGTCGTCAACAAATTAAGACATACTTTACAAGCTAAAGCCGTCTTGTGTCCTGGCTTGCATGTTTCATTTCATGATGAACATACTAATGAAACACAAGAATGGTTTTACGAAAATGGTTTACCCAATTATTTAATTGAATCGATTGGCAAAGCAGAACATTTTCCAGATGAGCCGTTTATTGGGTCTTTTACTGGCAATCAAGAAACCGTCGATTGGGCAGCATTTTGGTTGCCAGAAGACGGCGAAGTCGTTGCTGAAAGTTATGTGAACTTAATTCCAACGCCGCAAGGTGGCACACATGTGAATGGGTTTCGATTAGGCTTACTTGAAGCCTTGCGTGACTTTTGTGAATTCCGCAATTTATTACCCCGCGGAATAAAACTCGCACCAGAAGATGTGTGGGATCGTTGCGCACATATTATTTCGGTGAAATTACATGACCCACAATTTTCAGGTCAAACGAAAGAACGTTTATCGTCTCGTGAATGCGCGAGCTTCGTGTCAGGCGTCGTGAAAGATGCGTTCAGCCTTTACTTAAATCAAAATGTTCAGATCGGTGAAGCATTAGCAAACCTTGCAATCGCCAATGCTCAAAAACGGTTAAAAGCCGCACAAACTGTTGTCCGTAAAAAAGTGACTGCAGGTCCTGCACTGCCTGGCAAATTAGTTGATTGTTCTTTGCAAGATGTCAGTCGCACAGAATTATTTTTAGTGGAAGGTGACTCCGCGGGTGGCTCGGCAAAACAAGCACGTAGTCGTGAATTTCAAGCAATTATGCCGTTGCGCGGAAAAATTCTTAACACGTGGGAAGTTGACTCTTCCCAAGTACTTGCATCGCAAGAAGTACATGATATTTCCGTTGCCATTGGCATTGAACCTGGCAAACCTGATTTAACGGGTTTACGTTATGGAAAAATTTGTATTCTAGCGGATGCAGATTCAGACGGTTCACACATAGCAACATTATTGTGTGCTTTGTTTGTGAAACATTTTCGCCCCTTAGTCGCGGCAGGTCACGTGTGTGTTGCTATGCCGCCGCTTTATCGCATCGATTATGGCAAAGAAATTTATTACGCACTGGATGATGCAGAAAAACAAGGCGTACTGGATCGTATCGCTGCCGAAAATAAAAAAGGCAAAGTGAATGTGATTCGTTTTAAAGGATTAGGGGAGATGAATCCTTTACAATTACGCGAAACGACAATGGATCCTAATACTCGTCGATTAGTGCAGCTGACGATTAAAGAACATGATCATACGGACAAGATGCTTGATATGTTGCTTGGAAAAAAACGTGCGCAAGATCGTAAGAGCTGGCTTGAGAAGAAAGGAAATTTGGCTGGGACTGTGGTGTAAAATTCGCTGCGCTAGCATGACAGAAGTTTTAAAAATTTATCAGAGGCACAATGAACACTATTGCTGAACAAATGCCCGTAATGGAATTTACGGAAAAAGCGTATCTTGAATATTCCATGTACGTTATTTTAGACCGTGCATTGCCGCACATCGGTGATGGCTTAAAACCCGTTCAACGACGTATTATCTATGCGATGTCTGAGCTCGGCTTAAAAGCCACTGCAAAATTTAAAAAATCCGCTCGCACAGTCGGTGACGTACTCGGTAAGTTCCATCCGCATGGTGATATGGCTTGTTATGAAGCAATGGTTTTGATGGCGCAGCCGTTTTCGTATCGTCATCCATTGGTCGAAGGTCAAGGCAACTGGGGATCAACGGATGATCCAAAATCATTTGCTGCGATGCGTTATACCGAATCGCGATTATCAGCCTATGCCGATGTGTTATTAGCAGAGTTAGGTCAAGGCACTGTGGAATGGCTGCCGAATTTTGACGGCACATTAGAAGAGCCAGGATTGCTGCCAGCGCGCTTACCCAATGTATTACTCAATGGAACTACAGGTATTGCAGTCGGCATGGCGACAGATATTCCGCCGCATAATTTGCGTGAAGTCGTTAACGCGTTGCTGCATTTGCTTGATCATCCTAACGCTACATTGGCTGAAATTTGTGAGCATATCCCTGCGCCTGATTTTCCAACTGAAGCTGAAATTATTACGTCTCGCAAAGATTTGCATGAGATGTATCGCACAGGTAATGGTTCAATTCGTATGCGTGCAGTTTATACGGTTGAAGAAGATGAAATTATTATAACAGCGTTACCTCATCAAGTGTCCGGCGGTAAAGTGTTAGAACAAATTGCCGATCAAATGCAAAATAAAAAATTGCCGCTTGTGTCTGATCTGCGCGATGAATCGGACCATGAAAATCCAACGCGTTTAGTTATTATCCCACGTTCTAATCGTGTGGACATTGAAATGCTGATGGCGCATTTGTTTGCGACGACAGAATTAGAGCGCAGTTATCGAGCCAATTTAAACATGATTGGTTTAAATGGACGACCCGAAGTCAAAAACTTATTGGTCATCCTAAAAGAATGGTTGGAATTCCGACTGACAACTGTGAAACGTAGATTGCAATATCGCTTAGATAATGTCATACATCGTTTACATATTTTGGCGGGCTTGCTGATTGCTTATCTGAATTTAGACGAAGTGATTGAAATTATCCGTAAAGAAGATGAACCTAAAGCAAAATTGATTAAACGATTCAAATTAAGCGATGAACAAGCTGAAGCTATTCTTGAAATCAAATTGCGACACTTAGCACGTCTTGAAGAAATGCAAATCCGCGGCGAACAGAAAGAACTTTCTGCTGAGCAAGCTGATATTGAGCAAACACTTTCGTCTAATGCACGCTTGAAAAAATTAATTCGCAAAGAACTTACGAGTGATGCGGAAAAATTTGGTGATGCACGTCGCTCACCCATCGTCACGCGCAAAGAAGCGCAAGCGATGAGTGAAACGGAAATTTTACCGACTGAGCCTATGACAGTTGTTTTATCTAGCATGGGTTGGGTGCGTGCGGCAAAAGGACATGAAGTGGATCCACTTAGTTTAAGTTACAAATCCGGTGATGAATTTCTTTCCGCGGCATTGGGTCGCAGCAATCAACCTGCTGTATTTTTAGATACGACAGGCCGTGCTTATTCATTGCCAGCCCACACATTGCCTTCCGCGCGCGGTCAAGGCGAACCGCTCACTGGTCGTTTGAATCCAGAACCCAACGCACAATTTATTGCTGTGATGTTTGGCGATGGCGAACAGAAATTTTTATTGGCATCTGATGCAGGGTATGGCTTTGTTGTGTCGCTGCAAGAATTATATGGCAAAAATAAAAACGGCAAAGCGGCACTCAGCTTGCCCAAAGGCTCTAAACCGTTACAACCAAGATTAATCAAAAATCAAGAAACGGATTTAATTGCGGCAGTGACGAACACTGGGCATTTGTTGCTTTTTCCATTGAAAGAAATTCCAGAACTTTCCAAAGGCAAAGGCAATAAAATTTTAGGCATACCGGGTAGTCGTGTTATCACTCGCGAAGAATTTATTGTGGATATTGCGATAGTAGGTATGAATCAAATCTTGGTGATTAAATCGGGAAGTAAGCAATTGAAGTTGAAGCCGAATGATTGGAAACATTATCTGGGCGATCGTGGGCGACGTGGGAATAAATTACCGCGTACGTTTCAACGAGTGGATTCACTTGGGGTGAGTGATGGTTAAGTTTCTCACAAGCGCGGTCATGCCGCACTTGTGACTGCTGTCACCCCGCAACAAGTGCGGGGGACAGTGGTTGCAAGTGTCGATTTGACAGAATCAGGTGACGACGTGGCAAAGTAGCGTCAAGACTGAGCACTACTCCAATCGTTCAATCGCAATTCTCTCAGCCATCTCATTCGTCGAACATCTCTCACGCTCTGCTCGCTGAAAAAGATCCGTCGCTGTATGATAAATATCCCCAACTTGATTTCTTGCCTGCTCTAAATTCGCAAGATCATACACAGCAGCGACATAAATTAAACCGCCTGCATTAATTAAAAAATCAGGCGCATAAAGAATACCGCGCTCATGAAGCAACACACCATGATGTTGATGGGCGAGCTGATTATTTGCCGATCCTGCAACAATTGATGTTTGCAATCGCTTAATCGTATGTGAATTTAAAACAGAACCAAAAGCGCACGGCGCAAAAACATCTGCTTTAACATCGTAAATATCTTCTGGTGCGACGATTGTTGCGCCAAATTCTTCAACACAACGTTGTAATGCCGCTTGATTAACGTCACATATTGTTATTCGCGCACCGCGCTCATAACATTCTTTGGCTAGCGCATAACCGACATGTCCTGCGCCTTGAATAGCAATATGAATATCTGTCAGGGAATCACGATTTAGTTTAAATTTCACCGCAGCTTCGACACCGCGTCTAACACCATAAGCGGTCTGGGGAGATGGATCGTTGCCTACACCTGAAATTGTAGTGCAAGTGACATAAGGTGTGCGTTTAGCAATAATATCCATATCATCAGTTGACGTGCCACTATCAACCGCCGTGATATAACGTCCGCCTAACTCATTTACAAAATCAGCGAACGCTTCAAGATAGGCTTTGCGATCTTTAATCACTTTAGGTTTGATCAATACCGCTTTAGCACCGCCATGATTGAGATTACTGATGGAAGCTTTAAAACTCATCATATAAGCCAAGCGTAATGCGTCTTCTAATGCTGCATCTGTCGTTTGGTAAGTATAGAGTCGACAACCGCCAATCGCCGGTCCTCGTTTTAAATTATGGATCGCTACAATAGCTTTTAGGCCAGTTGCTTGGTCGAATTTAATATGGACTTCGCCAAACTTGAGAAGATCTGCGTAACGAAAAAGTCCATCTAACTGTGTGTGGTGATGTTTTTTAGTGTTATTTAAAGCAGACTCTTTCATTGCAACATCCTTTATTGTTTTTTCTAATACATCCATTTTATAATTCTCCCTCGGAAATATTCTCTTTTACTATCCCTGCGACGTGTAGTCAATCTGATTATATTAGGTTGTTTTTCAGAATTTAAACTGGCTTGTAGTTAACTTGAATAGAGCGAATTATACCGTTTTAGAACACTATCTTGTTGAGGCGAACATTCAGGCCTGTCATTTCTGCGAAGATGACAAGTCTCTATGTCCGACCCCACGAAAACGTTTAGAAAAAACCTTTATTTCGCGTTCTTTTTCAGACGCCGAACAGCGCGAATTTGTGCAATCGCTTCAGCCAACTCAGCAGTCGCTTTAGCGAAATCAATTTCAGAGCTATGATCATGCAGCATTTTTTCGGCATGCTCTTTGGCTGCTAGCGCTGCAGCTTCATCAATGTCGCGTGCGCGTAAAATAGTATCCGCTAGCACTGTTGCAACATAAGGTTGAACTTCCAACATGCCGCTTGAAACATAAAAAATTTCTTCTGTCTTATTCGGCAATATAGCGCGAATATTTCCTGGTTTCAGCGACGTGATTAATGGCGCGTGACCTGGCGCAATGCCGAGCTCGCCTACTTCGCCAGTTACAAAAACCATTTCTGCTTCACCAGAAAAAATTTCTTCTTCAGCGCTTGCGATATCTAAACGTAGTGTCACACTTGTCATCTTTTTATGCCTTACAGCGATTTCGCTTTTTCTACTGCTTCATCAATTGTGCCGACCATGTAAAAAGCTTGTTCTGGCAAATGATCATATTCACCTGACACAATCCCTTTAAATCCACGGATTGTTTCTTTGATTGGAACATAACGTCCAGGTGTACCGGTAAATACTTCTGCAACGAAAAATGGTTGTGACAAGAACCGCATGATTTTACGTGCACGTGTTACCGTTTGGCGATCTTCTTCCGATAACTCATCCATACCTAAAATTGCGATAATATCTTTTAATTCTTTGTAACGTTGCAATGTTCTTTGAACTGCTAGCGCAACATCATAATGTTCTTGGCCAACAATTAACGGATCTAACTGACGACTCGTTGAATCAAGCGGATCAATTGCAGGATAAATACCTAACTCAGCAATTTGTCGCGATAAAACCACTGTTGCATCCAAGTGAGCAAACGTAGTTGCAGGAGATGGATCAGTTAAATCATCCGCAGGTACGTATACCGCTTGAACCGACGTGATAGAACCTTTCTTGGTGGAAGTAATACGTTCTTGCAGCGTTCCCATTTCTTCTGCCAAAGTGGGTTGGTAACCTACTGCAGAAGGAATACGGCCTAACAACGCTGATACTTCAACGCCAGCCAATGTGTAACGATAAATGTTATCAATAAATAACAACACATCGCGTCCTTCGTCGCGGAAACTTTCTGCGATCGTTAAGCCAGTTAATGCAACGCGTAAACGATTTCCTGGCGGCTCATTCATCTGACCGTAAACGAGTGATACTTTGTCCAATACTTTTGATTCTTTCATTTCTAAGTAGAAATCGTTACCTTCACGAGTTCGTTCGCCAACACCCGCAAATACGGAATAACCGCTGTGCTCGATTGCAATGTTACGGATCAACTCCATCATGTTAACGGTTTTACCTACGCCTGCGCCGCCAAATAATCCAACTTTTCCGCCTTTAGCAAATGGGCAAACTAAGTCGATTACCTTGATGCCGGTTTCCAGCAATTCCTCTGATGCAGCTTGTTCTGAAAATGCAGGTGGGTGGCGATGGATGGGTAAGTACTCATCTGTCTCAATAGGGCCTGCTTCATCGATTGGATTACCTAACACATCCATAATGCGACCTAAGGTAGGTTTGCCCACAGGGACTGAAATCGGACCGCCAGTATTTTTAACTGATAAACCGCGGCGCAATCCGTCAGTTACGCCCATCGCAATTGTGCGGACAACGCCGTCACCTAATTGCTGTTGAACTTCTAACACGACATTATTATCTTCGATTTTGAGGGCATCATAGACTTTTGGCACAGCATCACGCGGGAATTCTACGTCGACGACTGCACCGATAATTTCTGCGACATGACCAACACTCATTCAACACCTCAATATTTAATAGCTCAATTTGTTTTTTATACGACGGCAGCGCCTGCAACAATTTCTGTCAGCTCGCGCGTAATGGCAGCTTGACGGGCTTTGTGAAACACCATTTCTAATTCATGAATCAAATCTGACGCATTTTCTGTCGCACTCTTCATTGCGACCATGCGTGCAGCTTGTTCACAGGCAATATTTTCAATGACGCCGCGATAAACTTGCGATTCAATGTAACGCGTCAATAATCGATCTAACAAAACACGTGCATTATCGGGTTCATAAATGTAATCCCAGTAGTGCTGTAATTTTTCATTGCTCGATGGCACTACCGGTAGAATTTGTTGAATCTGTGGATCTTGTTTCATGGTGTTAACAAATTCGTTTGAACATAAATAAAGTGCATCAATGCGATTTTCTAAGTAAGCGTCTAACATGACTCTTACCACACCAATTAAATCTACAACGCTCGGTGCATCGCCTAGATGATCGGCTTTCGCAAGTACGTTGCCGCCAATGCGTCTGAAAAATGATTCGCCTTTGGTGCCGACCAAGCATAAATTAATTTCTGCACCTTTATCTTTCCAATTTTTGATGTCGCTTATCGCTGTTTTTAACAAATTACTATTTAACCCGCCGCATAATCCGCGATCGGTTGTCACAACAATATAACCAACACGTTTAATTTCTCGTTCTTGCAAATAGGGATGAGGATATTCGGGATGTGCTTTTGCCAAATGTCCGATCACTTTGAGAATTTTTCTCGCGTACGGTATAGCGTGATGCATACGTTGTTGCGCTTTACGCATTTTGCTGGCTGCAACCATTTCCATCGCGCGCGTAATTTTCTGCGTGTTTTTAATGCTGCGAATTTTGGTGCGTATCTCTTTTGCTACTGCCATGCGCCGCTACCTTTCTATTTAGCCCGTGTGCGTTTTTTTGAATGATTCAATTAAGCTTCGAATTGATTTCGCAATTTCATCATTGTAATCACCCGTTTGATTAATTGTATCCATCAATTCTTTATGATTGTTACGTAAATAACCTAACAATTCATGTTCAAAATCAGCGATTTTATTGAGTGGAACATCATCCAAAAATCCTTGATCGGCTGCAAACAACACGACCGCCATTTCTGCAACGGACAATGGCTGATATTGTTTTTGCTTCATGATTTCAGTGATACGTTGTCCACGCTCCAATTGTTTGCGAGTGGCTTCATCTAAGTCGGATAAAAATTGTGAAAACGCTGCCAATTCACGATATTGCGCTTGTGCAATACGAATTCCGCCAACCAATTTTTTCATGATTTTGGTTTGAGCGGCACCACCTACTCGTGATACGGACAAGCCAGCGTTAATAGCAGGACGAATTCCTGAGTTAAATAAATCTGTTTCTAAGAAAATTTGTCCGTCAGTAATCGAGATGACGTTTGTTGAAACGAATGCAGAAACGTCGCCTGCTTGTGTTTCAATAATTGGCAACGCTGTCAATGAGCCCGTTTTGCCTTTGACTTTACCGTTTGTCATTCTTTCTACGTATTCTGCGTTGACGCGTGATGCGCGTTCCAATAATCGCGAATGCAGATAAAAAATATCGCCTGGATACGCTTCGCGGCCAGGTGGACGACGTAACAATAATGAAATTTGACGATAAGCCCAAGCTTGCTTAGTTAAATCATCAAAAATAATTAATGCGTCTTCGCCTTTATCACGAAAGTATTCGCCCATCGCAGTACCAGCGTATGGCGCGATGAATTGCAACGCAGCCGCTTCTGCAGCAGGTGCTGCAACAATAATGGTATGCGCTAATGCGCCATGATCTTCTAGTTTGCGAACAACAGAGGCAATTGATGAAGCTTTTTGGCCGATCGCAACATAAATACATTTTACGCCAGTGCCGCGTTGATTAATGATCGTATCAACTGCAACAGCTGTTTTACCGGTTTGACGATCGCCGATAATTAATTCGCGTTGGCCCCGACCGATTGGAACCATGGAATCGATAGACTTCAATCCGGTTTGTAAAGGTTGGGAAACCGGCTGACGAGAAATAACACCCGGGGCCACTTTTTCAACGGGTGCTGTTTGGGTGGTTTCGATAGGACCTTTCCCATCGATTGGAACGCCTAATGCATTCACAACGCGTCCTAACAAGGCTTCGCCCACTGGCACTTCTAAAATTCGTCCGGTGCATTTAGCAACTTGTCCTTCAGCAAGATGATCGGTACGACCCAATACAACCGCGCCGACATAATCACGCTCAAGGTTCATTGCTAAACCATACGTATTTTCTGCGAATTCGATCATTTCGCCTTGCATAACATCGGCAAGACCGTGAATACGCACAATGCCATCCTTGAGACTGACGATGGTGCCTTCAGTTCGAATTTCAGACGAAATGTCGAAATCCTGGATGCGTTGTTTTATCAATTCACTGATTTCAGATGGACTCAATTGCGTATATTGCATAGACCTTTACCTTAAAGAAATTCCGGAAATAAATTCAATCATTCGACTTAACTTGCCGCGAATAGACCCATCGATCACGGTGTCACCTGCAGCAATGATTGCACCGCCTAGTAAATCCGCATCTATATTACATTCTAATGATACTTGCCGCTTGAAACGCTTGGTTAACGCCGCGGCTAACTTGTGTTTGTATTTCTCATCTAAATTCACTGCTGATGTCACTTGCACCGTTAGTGTTTTTTCTTTGGCTGCTTGATATTGCTTAAAAAGCGCAGCAATTTCGGGCAGTGCTGGCAAACGATTATATTCAGCCAGCAAGTGAATAAAGTTAGCTCTATCTGAATCTAAAGATTTAGCTAAGACATCAGAATAAAATTTCGCTAACTGTTTGACTGTGACTCTTGGATTAGTCAGCAATCGTTGCACAGCAGGATCTTCTGCGAGAATAGCAGCAGCGTCTAGCATAGCTTCCCACGCAGGCAATGTATTTTTTGCCGACGCGAACTCAAATGCTGCAACAGCATAAGGTCTTGCGATAGTTGTCATTTTTCCAGTTATCATATTTCTGCGGCGAACTCTTCTAATAGTGCTGCGGTTGTCGTGGCATCTAAGCTGCGTTTAATGATTTTTTCAGCGCCTTTAATTGCTAAACCAGCAAGTTGTTGTCGCAATACTTCTTTAGCTTGGCTGACTTCACGAGCGATTTCTTCTTGCGCGTGTTCAATTATTCGCTTACTTTCGATGCGAGCACTTTCCTTCGCTTCTTCGACAATTTGTGCAGAGCGTTTATGCGATTGCTCAATGACATGAGACGCTTCCAACTTTGCCTCACGAATGATGCTTAATGCTTTATGTTCAGCCATCTCGAGCTCGCGCTTACTACGTTCAGTCGCTTCTAAGCCTGCAGCAATTTTCTTTTCCCGTTCCTGCATTGCAGCCGTAATAGGCGGCCACACATATTTCATTGTGAACCACACCAAGAGCGCAAACGTGATCAGCTGGCCGAATATGGTTGCATTAATCTCCATTCTCTATCCTCTACTATTAACTAACTTGCTGATTTGCGGCAGCATAAACTGCTTTAGCTAATGGATTATTCGATGCAAACAAAAGAAACAAACCCATCGCGATAGAAATTACGGCGAACGCATCGACTAAACCCGCAACAATAAACATACGTACCATCAGCATAGGTGATAATTCTGGCTGACGAGCAACACCTTCTAAAAATTTACCGCCCAGCACACCGAAACCAATCGCGGTACCGAGAGAAGATAATCCAAGTAGCAAACCTACAGCAACAGCTGTGTAACCCTGGACTTGACCAATAATACTTGCAATTTCCATTAGACCTCCTGATTAAAAAAACTTATTACTTTTTTGCGAATCAATGCGATTCGTGCGCCATACTTAAATACACGATTGTTAGCATCATAAAAATAAATGCTTGAATAGTGATAATCAAAATATGGAATATCGCCCATATTCCACCTGGCAGCCATTGCGCCCACACAGGTAGTAATGCAATCAAAATAAATATCAATTCGCCAGCAAACATGTTTCCGAAAAGTCGTAACGCCAACGTAAAAGGTTTGGCAACTTCTTCAAGTATGCGAAACGGGACATTTAGGAAAAACAAATAGGGGCCAAAAGGTTTGGTTAGTATTTCTTTTCCTAATGCAAAACCTTTCACTGTCACGTTATAAAAAATTATTAGCAAGAAAATGCAGATCGACATCGCAAACGTTGCATTAGGATCTGCCGTCGGTACACTTTTAAAATGCTGAATGCCGAATAGACTTAAAAACCCCGGCAATAAATCAACTGGCAATAAATCCATCAAATTCATGCAAAAAATCCAAAGGAACACGACCAATGCTAAAGGCGCAACCAATTGGCTCTTGCCGTGATAAGACTCGCTAACATTACCTTGGACAAAATTAATAATCATTTCGACGATGTTTTGCAACTTGCCTGGCACACCTGATGTCATTTTTGATGCGATATAGCGCAAAAAAACAGCCAAAAACAAAGCTAGCAATACTGAGACAATAATAGTGTCTATATTAAAAGACCAAAATCCGCCCGGCTGAGTATTCATATCTACGATGAGATGATTCAAATGGTGTTGAATGTAGTCGCCAGATTCAGTGCTCATTGGCTCACCCCCTCGTGTTTTACCAGCAGCAATAGCGAGGCAACCCAAAATGCAGCAATAGCGCCGACAAATCCAATCAATACAGACGTCATATTAACAGGTAAATATTCTACGATAATCACAAATAAAACAGCGCTTAACAGGAGTTTAACGCCTTCGCTCACGATAAATAATAAGATGAATTGTTTTGCCGCGCGCACGTTTCGTGAAAAAACACGCCAAACAAATAACAATGTCGGCAGCCAGCAGGCTAAACCGCCTGACAATGCTGACAATCCACTGCGCATTCCTTGTAATAAAAATAACACCAATGCTAGCCCCACAATTAAAGTAAGCTGCCAATATATAATTCGATATGCTTCTTTTTTAATAGATAACCCTGACACTACGGTTTTGCTCCGCTTCTAAACCCGGTTCCGGAGAAATTCGGCCGAGTATAATGGCTTTTGATGGGCTCTGCAATGCAAAAACATCAGGAATTTTTATGGAGCAAGTGGCGAAGAAATATTAATGATCTTTTATTTTGTAGAGCGAATAGTAAACCCTCCTCTCCCTTGGGGAGAGGAGGGCTTTAGATTTCGCGGAAGGGTGATTATTTTAACCCACTTGAAAATATTCCAAAATCGCATCCAATTCAGTTAAATCATTATATCTAATGACAACCTTGCCTTTTCCTTTGGCATTGCAATTAATCGCAACGGCCAATTTCAATCGAACGGACAAATCTTGCTGCAAACGTCTGACATCAGGATCTATCGCTTTTGGCATGGCAGGCAAGTTAGGCATTTGCATGCGCCTAACCAGTTCTTCGGTTTCGCGCACCGAAAGATTTTTATTAATGATGGCTTGCGCTGCGTCAACTTGCGCTGCCTCATCGAGTGTTAAAAGTGCGCGTGCATGGCCCATTTCAATATCACCATGCTCCAACATTTTTTTGACTTCAACGGCTAGCGATAACAAACGCAACAAATTAGTGACTGTTGTGCGCGATTTGCCTACTGCGTCCGCCACTTGGCCATGCGTCATTGAAAATTCTTCTAAAAGACGCAATAGAGCACAAGCTTCTTCAATAGGGTTTAATTCCTCACGTTGAATATTTTCAATCAACGCAATAGCAATGGCGGCATCATCAGGAATGTCGCGCACAATTGCAGGGATTTCTGTCAGTTCGGCTAATCGCGCAGCACGCCACCGCCGCTCTCCTGCCACAATTTCATAACGACCACCTAATAAATGACGCACAACAATGGGCTGAATAACCCCTTGAGCACGGATAGAACGGGCTAAATCTTCAAGCGTTTCGTGATTGATCTCATGGCGCGGCTGGTATTTACCGGGCTGAATTAAATCCAGCGGCAAATAACAGAGCTTTTCTTTATTATTTTCTAAAAGATGATCTGTTGCTCCTTCTGTGTGTGACATAGAGCCAACTAACAATGCATCTAATGATTTACCAAGCCCACGCTTTTTTACCATGACATCATCCTTTCATTACTCATTTAATCTCTGCGCAAATATTGACGGGGCTGTTGACAGCTCTACTATGCTGGCTAGCCTAGCGAATGGTTAACAGCCCCTCATCTGCGTGAGCAACAGTATAACATCTTCATTTAAAAGCAGCAGTGGTTTTTTAATTAACAACAACCTTAAAATGCAATCGTTTTAATTTTTGAATGATATGAAAAATCATCACCTGCATACACTCCAGCATCTTTCCCTATGCGT
>JBDTIZ010000309.1:0-7024 GCA_039936115.1 Gammaproteobacteria bacterium | reverse complement strand
AGAAAATGCTTGGGTTACCTAACACCCACAGAAGTCTTTATGCAGCATCAAAAAGCCATCTGTCGCACTCCACCGTAGAACTCCCCAACCCGCATGTCTGTAACTGATTATTTATAAACAGCTTTTTATAAAAAAATAATTATCCAGCCATTTTGAAAAGATTCAGGCATGCAAAATAATTGATCAGACGTTATAATGGTCAATATAATATATAAATATAATTAATTCTTAAAACATAACCTATTTCCATTGCGAGCTAGAAAACACCGTGATTTAAACCACGCGTATCGTTTCGAGATCAATAAAATCATTAAAGATAGTTATGTTTAAACAAAAAAAATGAGGAGTAATAAAATGCTAAACCGTAAAGAGGCATTAAATAAATTAAAATTCATTCGTGAAAAGTTTCTCAGAGATTTGCTGTTTCCGTCGAAAATTATAAATGATGAGGAATATCTCAATATAAAACTTATAATAACTATGCTAGAACGCCTCGTCGAAGCCGGTTTTGAAGCAGATCCGAATATTGAAGCTAATGCAGATACAGCTGTGAGATATGTAAGTTTTAAACCGAATGATGATGGTGCCACAAAAAAAGCTAAGGTACAAAATGAAACTAAAATTGAAATCGAACTAAAAGAAACAAAAAAAGAAAAACTTTCCACGACAAAAAATGTGGTAGAGCAAGGAAATAAAGGTCAAGATTATATACCGAGTCAAGAAGAGATTTTTTCATTAGTTTCAGCATTTATTAAAGACGTAAGTGATTCAGATTCTCTATATAGCCTTTTTCTCGATTATAAAGGTAGAGAGCTTTTAGCGCATGGTGATGTTGATCTTGATTTACTAAGATTGTTATTACGAGAGTTTAACGACATTATTCAACAAAAATGTATTGCACCACTCCCGTATGACAAAAAGAATTATTTCGAAGTGTTCGGCCAATTAGTGAAAGTTACAAAATATGGTGAACTGACAGGCATGACTTGGTTGTCTGATCAGGAGAGCTTTCCTTTAGTTTCGACACTTTTGAAAATGCAAGGACTAGAGCCAGGAGATGATTTTTTTATTGCATATCAAGATATTCGTCCAGCCTATTTATTACTGTTTATTCATTTTGTAGCGTTCCATGATGTGCTGGATAAAATTTTACCTGAAACAACGGCAGCAGGAAAACTTGAGCCTAGCAGATTAACGACAGCTAGTTACAATCAAATGTTGAGATTTGTGTTTTTAGAGCATAATCACTTGAAATCATTTAAAACTGAAGAACAGATCAACTGGTTGGTAACACATTTGTTAAATAGAGCATCTTCAGAAACATGGCTAACCATTATAATGGCTGTAGATAAGATTGAATCAGTTATTTCCAAATCAGAGTCATTATTAACGCTTTTTCTAAAAAACCTTACGATAGCTAAACAACATAATTCGAACACGGTAGTGGAAACGGCAGTTCCATTATTGAAAAATATTTTTGTAAAAGTTGTCGAATTAAATTCTGATGAATCTAAGAAAGTTGCCGCGCAGATATTTGAAGCATTTAGCCGAATGGGCGATCAAAATAATGACCCCATTTTTTATCAGGCTTATTTGAAATTACTTGCAAACAAAGAGTATCAATTAGCCGAAAAACTAGATGATTTTCTAAGTGGTATTGTTAATTCTGAGAGTAGGGGGGGTAGGGAGGATGGAGTACTGAATCATTTTCTTGATGAGCGCATTTCCTTTTATCAGAGTTATATAGCTTCGCTCGAAACCAGAGAACCCAGCTTAACAAAAATTACTGTTGAAACTAAAGAGGATGAGCATAAGCAAGATAAAGAACAAAAAGATACTCTAGCAGAACAACAGTTAGCAAGTTTTTATTCTGCAGTAACAAATTATGCTAGAATGTTATTAACTCCAAAACCAAGTATGCCTCCTCTCATTCAAGCATTGATGGAGGCGAAAGGTGATTCTCCTGCAGCTTTTGAATGGCTACTAAATCAAAAACAAATTGATATTGATGCTAAACACAAGGGGGAGACGGCTCTTGGTATTGCTAAGCGCACGAATGATAAAGAAAAAGCTAATCTTATTTTGCAATTTAAGCTTAAGCAAATTCTCCCTGTGTTTAATCAAGCCGAGACAAGTTCTGAATCCTTTCAGAAGACTAATCCAACAGTTAATGAGCATCTTGCTAAGATAAAAAAAGCCATTACGACTTTAGTATCAGCTGACAAGCTGGAAGGGGAAAGTATTTCTACTGCTATCACAATAGCTCGAGATGAATGTACTAATTTACTTGCGGGTCTAGATGCTAAAAAAAGCGTGTCAGTATTTAAAGCGGCAGCAAAAGCTGGCCCAGAAAAACAACTGATTGAGCCCGTCAAACAAATTTTAAGTATTGCTCAAGACTTGTTTGAATTACAAAAAATGGCGATAAATATTAATATACCTAAGAGTTGAACATAATGAAACTCAGCATTTCAGATACTGTTGCCTTGCGCGAATTAGAAATGCAATTAAGTAAGGCGCTTGGTATTTCAGAGCTAAACCAAGCGCTTAAGGATTATTTAGCCTGCCTGAAAATTACTACATTTGCATTCACTTATTATTCTTATTATCCCAATTCACAGAATAAATTAAAATTTGATTTCGTTTCGACAAATTTTGATGCGTGGCACAAACACTATGTTAGTGAGCATTATGAAGAAATTGATACTACTTTGGGGAAGGTCTATCAAACTACGTTGCCTACATTTTGGGATGTGCATGAGCAATTGAAAGAGGCGACATCTTTGCGCGAGCGGCAAATGCGTTTGGATTCCATCGAGTTTGGTTCTGTGAAAGGGTTGAGTATTCCAATTCACGGACCAAATGAAGATTTCGCTTGCTTCCTGGTTGTGCAAATGAAGGGCGAAAATTGTTTGGAGCAGTGGCAGAGCTTGCAATATGAATTATTTTCTGCAGGGTATTATTACTATTCATATCTACAGAAATTATTATTAAAAACACAAATAGCTGATGAAAAATTTAATTTAACTCAGCGAGAAATTCAGTGTTTAGTGTTGATGGCAAAAAATCATTCGTTGTTTTCTATGGCTGAAATTTTGAATTTAACTGAGCGTACAGTGAATTATCATATCCAAAAATTGAATAAAAAATTGGGTGTAAAGAATAAATATCAAGCGGTTGCCAAAGCTTTGGAGAAGGGGCTAATTAAGATTTAAGTAGTAAACCCGACAAAAGTCCATAGGCGTACAGTTAAGGAAAAAACTTATTTTTTATTTCTTCACACGCGCTTTGCCGAAATTCTTTTGCTTTTACATCTAATGAGCTAGCAACATCAAGATTGGTATCCTGTTTGTGATCGGATGGTTGTGTTACTTTAAATTGAGAATATAAATCTTGAGGAGGTAATTGCTAAGGAAAGAACGGAAATATAATGACTCCCCGTTTCCAAAACAAGTTGATTAGGGTTAGACTTATGTTCAAGTAACATTTTTACAGCTGCTTCATCCTTATTTAAAATCGCAATTTTTAGCAGATTTAGTGGATGGTTCGTCGCATCCATAATAATTAAGTCATCTGGTTTGAGTCCGGCATCTAACAAAACTGCCGCTATTGCTAAGTTCTTTTCTTGAACTGATTTAGCCACAACATTAGCAATAACATCTACATAGGAATGTCCTACGGAAATTGCCTTATAGGTATCTTGAATGATAAGTGAAATATCCTGTTGGTCTCAATCGGGAGACAATATTTTCTTTGCTATCAACGTAAATTCTTTTAATTGCTGAAATCTTTTATCTAAGGTAATGCTAAAATATTTTTTTTGATGGATCACTTGCTGGAATTGTTCGATACCTGCTTTTATAAGTGGATGCTCTTGATGCTCTTTTAAAAAGTTTGTCACTTGATCTTTAAATTCGATAAGTTTTGCGACACGTGTTTCCAGTACAGGAAGGGCAGGTGACTTAACGTCATATACAATACGTTTGTCTTGTATGCTGTTTGTTATCCCAAATCGACTGCTTTCTGTTAAAAGATTAGCTTTGCGTAAAAAAGATAATGCTTGAATGTTATGTCGTTCCTTTGGCTTGTAGTGACCGCTAGAATCGTCACAGTATTTTAACTCACCTGTGGTAACAGTCATCGCGCCTGAAAAAAATGTATAGGCCCCAGCTAAAAAACTCGAATGGTGAAGGGAATGATAACGTGTGCTAGCAGCAAAAAAATCTCCTCTTGGCGAAATAATGAATATTGCTCTATTATTTTTGTTATCAGCTGAATAAGAGGATGTATCAAAATCAATTAACTGCAGCTGATTATCTTTTTCTATAATTTTTTTAAACCGACCGTCTGCTGGAAATATTCTGTATGTTTCTCTTTCTTGTTGATTGAAATATTTAACACCCTCTACTTGATCTGTCTTAGCACTTTCTGCATTGACTAAACGATATTTTCTTATTTTTTTAGCTACTCTTTGCCAATTCTTTAATTTTTCTTCAGCAGGCATAACCGTTGGTATGTTCCAGGGCATATATTCTGGGTCATTCTTTTTGAAGGCATTTCTTTGTTTAATTTTTCCAACAAGCTCAGTAGTATTTTTAGCATCAACAATTGCCATCGCAAAGTTTAATGCCTGGTTTTTTAGCTGATGTGCGTTTGCATCATCGGGATACTGTGAGACTTCATGAATAAGAAGCGCTAGCGCATCAAATCTAGCATAGAGTGTTTTTGCAGCATGCACTTCCGCCAAGTTAACTGGATACCGCGGGCAAGCCGCGGTACGACGGTCTAATTATTAAATGAATGATTATCACTAAACCGTAAGAGCCACCGTATGTTCGCTCTCTGACTCAGGCAGTTTATGATAAGAATCATCATTCTCAATGTTGCGTCCACTAAAGACGGGACTATTCGATCTACCTTGCGCTAATAATTTAATATCGTCTTTTGTGGCGGTATCTATCGCACTTGTAGATGATCTATCTGAAGTTGTAGTAGGAATTTCTGATTCTGTGAGGCTACTAGCTGAAGAACGCATACGAGAACAAGCAGTTGCAACACCTACTCCAAATCCAACTAATGCTCCAAAACCACAACCAATTGCTCCGCCAACGAGTGTTGGAGACCATGAATAGGAGGTATTGTTGTTAGCTTGATTTATTAAAGTTTGTGTATTATTGCAATCAATGAATAAATTATTCAAATTGGCTGGGCAGTGAAAATGCGGGAGGGTAGTGCAATTATAATCTGCTGCATGAATATTAATATAATCTACTTTGTCTTGGCAAAAAAATGCTTTTTCAACGACAGCACCTGTCAATGATCCAAAAGATAATCCAAAAAATCCGCCAGCGAGAACATTGAGCTTAACGATGCGAGCATTATTTTTGTATGCTTGTTTGAATTTATTTATCTTGCTTTGAAAAAAAGTGTAAGACATATTTTTACCCTGTTTTATGATTTTGCAGTCATGTTTAATTTGTATAAATTATACACCACAAGGCCAGTGGAATCTAATAAATTTTATTCATTGCTTTCAAACGCTTGTATATTAACCTCGCATATAGGCAAAATAATATGTGGGTATTGAAGGTGACGAAGATGAATTCATCACGAAAATATTTTGGTACAGATGGTATCCGAGGTAATGTGGGCAAATTTCCCATTACGGCTGATTTCGTATTGAAACTCGGTTGGGCAATTGGCAAGGTGCTGGCAGCCGAAAGTGAAGCCAAAGTATTGATTGGCAAAGATACACGAATTTCTGGTTATATGATTGAGTCTGCTTTACAAGCCGGGCTTTCAGCAGCAGGTGCAAACATTTATTTAACCGGGCCTATGCCGACAGCGGCTATTTCTTATTTGACACGAACACTGCGCGCGCATATTGGAATTGTGATTAGCGCATCACATAATCCATATGATGATAATGGCATTAAATTCTTTTCTCATGAAGGCTTAAAATTATCAGATAAACTGGAACTTGAGATTGAACACTGGATTGAACAACCAATTGAAACAGCGCGATCAGAAGCATTAGGTAAGGCATGGCGTGTTGATGATGCTGCAGGGCGTTATATTGAATTTTGCAAAAGTTCAGTGCCACATAGTGTTTATTTAAAAAATTTAAAAATTGTGCTGGATTGTGCTAATGGTGCAACTTATCACATTGCACCACATGTATTTAGCGAGCTTGGCGCTGATGTAATAAATACTAACACATCACCGAATGGCATTAACATCAATCAAAATTGCGGATCAAATAATCCCACAATTATTCAACAACGCGTGTTAGAAGAAAAAGCGGATGTTGGAATTGCATTTGATGGCGATGGCGATCGGGTTGTGATGATAGATCATCAAGGTGAAATCTTGGATGGTGATGAAATCATTTATGTCATTCTAAAAGGATTACTTGCAACGCATCACTTTACTGGCGGTGTTGTCGGCACGACTATGAGTAATTTAGGACTTGAAGTCGCGTTAAAAAAACTGGGTGTACCTTTCTGTCGTGTGCCAGTCGGTGATCAGCATGTTATTAGAGGTATGATTGATAGAGATTGGCAACTAGGTGGTGAATCATCCGGCCATATCATTTATCGACATGCTACAACGACAGGCGATGGCATTATTGCAGCGTTACAAGTTCTGCAAGCTATGCAGATGAGCGGTAAAAATTTGCATGTTTTAAAATCTGAAATGAAAAAATTCCCACAGCGATTGATTAATATTTCATATGCAGGCGAACGTGTGGCATTAGATAAGACAGACATTGTTAATGCAATAAATGATTCTGAAAAACAACTGGGTAAATATGGCCGTGTTTTATTGCGTTATTCGGGTACGGAACCTGTTTTGCGTGTCATGGTTGAAGGTGAAGATGAAGTGACGGTTGAGAAAGTTGCTGAAACACTTTCACAGACGGTGAGTCAGTTTATTTAGTGTGAAACGGTTTAAGCAGCAAGACATGTTTTTACCGTCATTGTATCCTTTTCTACAAATCAAAACAGACGCCAAGTTGACTGGA
>JBDTIZ010000308.1:0-10282 GCA_039936115.1 Gammaproteobacteria bacterium | reverse complement strand
CTGTTTTCTCTTGGCAAGGCCTTATATCTTTTGATTTGCAGTCAGGGCAATTCATAACAACTTCCATTTGGCTAGAAAATACCCTGCATTATACGAAACTTTATTACAACAGCATCATTTGGGACTCCGTTTTGACAAATCCCAAGAAAGTATTATCGAGCGGAAAGCTCCCAATACATTGAGTTGCTTCTAGCGATAATGTTTGATCTTAATGGATGGAGACGATTAATTATTTCAATGATGGCGTGGTTTGGTGTGTTTGCAAAAGATGCTTAAAGGGTTCAATACATTGCAATAATGCCTGTGGGATTTGATGTCCATGAACAGTTGTTGTTTTAGTTGGAACTAAAAAAGCTAACAAAGGCATCTTTGCGCCGAGAAACAATTTATATAAAGCGTTTTTACCGCTAATTAAATCCAATAAAGCGATGCGTTTTTCATCATCACTGTTTTTATTATTTATATAATTTTGAAAACCATTAATTATTTTTTCTCTATTAGAAAGAACTTTCTTATCTAAATCACCAAAATTTATTTGCGGATTAGAATTTAGCAAAATGACTGCAACTACATTCCAACACTGATTCTTTAACGCCAAATGTATAGGTTGCTGCTGATCGCTGTCATTCTCAAGCATATTCGCACCCGCTTTAATTAAGCATTCTGCTGCTTCCGCACGTCCTTGGGCAGCGGCAATATGTAGAGGGGTATTTCCTTGTTTATTTTTTATATTAAAATTAGCTTTATAGTCAGTGAGTACTCTCAGCACATTCATATGATTTCGTTGCACAGCAACATGAGCAGCTGTATTACTCAGTAAATTACAGACATTGAGATCCGCATTTTTAGCAGCCAGCATTTTTATCGCCGCAGCCTGTCCAAATTGAGCTGCCATATAGACGGGTGTGTTTCCATTATTATCTGCCGCATTCGGATCAGCTTTCTGCTCCAATAAAGCATCGATAATATCAACATTACCCCATTTAGCAGCGAGCCAAAGAGCCGTTGTACCATTCCAGGAAGGCGCATCAACTGACTTCGGAGTTTCACGTTTGAGCAAGATATCATTAATTATTTGTTGTGGATTTGGTTTAGCGATACTATCCGCACCCAAATGAATCGAGGTCAAATGTATTGGCATATACGTAGCATCTCGCCCCTTCTTAAGAAAAAAGCCAGACTTCATTTCAGCTACCAACTGCTGATACTCAGTAAAGATTTTCATTTTTTTATTGTTTGAATCATAAAATAGAAAATTTTCTTTAGCAAAAAATACGACATGATTGGTACTACGTATAATAACAAAATCACCTTCTCCAATGCAGGCTGATATACATTTAAGAAGTTCAGCTTCAGTAAAATTGAAAGCGATGACAAAAGAACTTATGAGAGGCAACCCATGCAAAAATTTATCGGGCGGAATCAATTGCAACATCTCGGGAATATCATTTTGATTAATTATTTTATTTCCTACTTGATGATTTAAGTCATCAGGAGCCTGGCTATAAATTAATGAACTGATAAACACAAAATAATCTCGAGCAAAATCCAGCAGTACACGATCAGTTGGACTTAATTTCATGGTATTATAAGTTTGTTCACTTATATATTGATCATAACTATCTTGAGCACTGTCAACATCGGACGACTTCCTCTCTGCTCCTGTTGAAAATTCATCTCTATCCGTTTTACTAGCAATCACAGCATAATTATTTTGAAAATCAGTAAATAATTCACCCATTCTTTGAATCTGAGAATAATCCATCTTACTGAAAATTGTCAGCCGTTCTTCAAATTTACTTACTTGGCCTATGCCCGCTGCTCGTAACAACATGACCATATAACCATTACACATGCCTTCAGCACTTGGCAAGCGCTGACTTAATTGTTGTTTTTCTTCATTTGAAAATGTTAAATGTGCTAAAAACAATTCTGTTCTATATCGCAAATGCTCTTGATCAATGGACGCTTCAGAAATTATTTGATTGGCTAACGTAAATAATTCAATGGCTAAACCAATATTTTTGGGAATTCCTCTGCCATGCAGATAAGCCATTGCAAGTTCATTTAAAGCGGGTAGATAACCTTGCTCAGCAGATGATTGAAGCAAAGTGATTGCCTTTACTAAATCTTTTTTCACATGTAAACCGGATTGGTGTATTTTTGCCAATTGATATAAAGCTGTAGGATTTTTTTTATTTTCCGCTTGCGCTAGATATTTTAATGCTTGAGGAACATCAGTTTTTACTGTGTTGCCATCTTTATAAATCATAGCTAATGCAACTAACGCTGCTCCATTATCAGGAGCCGCTTGATAATATTTTATTGCTTTAGCTAAATCTTGCGGAACACCATCTGCAGTTTGATAAATTTTTCCAAGCAAGTAATGCGCATAATTCGCTTCCTTTGTTCTAGCAGCGCCGACTATTTCAAAATAAGTAATGGCTTTTTTTACATCGACTTTAATACCAAATTTTGGATTTTTATAAGCAAGTCCCAAAATGATAAGGGCGGGAAAACTTGACTGCTCGTTTGACAGTTTTTGTGATGCATTTTCGAATTCATTTTCTAGCTTAGTCACTAATTTTTTAACATTTAAAGCATCATCGTCATCAATCTTTCCGGATAATTTTATATTAATTTGATCAAAGACTTTTTCATCACCCGTTTCTATAAATTGTGTTAATAGAGCATAGAGACTAATTTTAGCCGATGCACTAGCAGCTTGAACAACTCTATCTTTCATTAGTTTTATTCCAAATTTTTCTTATTCTTAAAGTATAGCTGGTATTAGTGGATTATATCGCATTGATTATTTTAAATAAACATTCTGAAGCTCATGTCACATCTATGAAAAACCAAATACTCCGATAATTTCATTATCGATGCCATACCATGGACATTTAATAGAAATACCTGACAAGACCACATCATCTTTGAGACGCTCTAAATAATCATCTTTTATTATCATATTTTTTGATTTTATAACCAACTGATCATGTCGTAGTGAATAGTTTGCCGTTTCCTTTTTTGCAATATCTAGTACGGTTCTTCCTATTGCATCTTTTTCAGACTCGAAACCAACATTGATCACACAACTTTTATTAATAGCTTGCACAACACTATCTGTATTCATGAAATAAATATGGAATGGCATATTCAACAGCTGTGCCATGCGATGCCAATTTTTTTGTAATGGTTGAATGATATCAGGTTTTATTAATTTAATACCTTGGCGAAAACGTGTGACTAACAATTCGCTGCTTGTATCTAATGGTTTTGCAGAATATGACATTAAAGATTACCTAATTACGCGAACTTAGATTGATAATTATACACGCCTCATAAAACAATTGGAATACTCCTTAACTTATTGAAAGTTGTACTTTTAAGTAAAAAATAGCTTAATTTTCTTATGCCATAAAAAAGTTATCAATAAGTAGAAAGTACTCTAATTTTGCCTTTCATTATTATGTATCATTCAAAACTTTCTATTTTAAAGATAAATCGAGGAATTTTTTATGCAAAGAAAATCCACCAAAGAAATTGAAATAGTAAGTCTTGACAGCTCTACCGCGTGGCCTACGGGAAGAAATATAACTGAATTTGATTATCCTGAGCAACAGTGGAAGCCGTGGGCCAGAAATTGGTTTTGTTCCGATGCATGGATTAGAGATGATAGATCCTCGCTCTATCCAGCATTAGATTACGAGGCATGGGTATTCTACAAAAAGAGCGCGAGTATTAGATTATCTGTTAAAACAAGCATAACGAATCATGATCAGCCAATATTAAAATTAGATGTAAAAGCTGGTTTTGAGCCAGCAGGCTACGAAGATAAAATGATACCAAGATTTTTAGAGCCTTATCAGGATGAAGTAGGATTAAAAATTCAACCCAAATCTGATTGTATTAAATCAATTTATGAATATAAACCCGATATAGAAAGTTCAGCAAATAAAAATAAATATCGAGAAACAGAACAGATTTCCGGACATTGGGTAGTTGGCGCAAGTGTTGGTGGAGGAATACAAGGTTTTGGTGGTCATGTAGAAGGACACGTTGATTATCATACTTCACATGTGCTCAATAAATGTCGTATTAATGATTTTGAACTTTCAGCAAAAGCCAGTAATCATAGTACGAGTTATCGAGCTACGCAGTATAACTGTTATTATCCAGGAGAAAACGCTCCTCGTTCCTATGATAGTGTTCATCCTCATGATTCTATGCATTGGATTGCGCTTCCAAATTATTTTTGCGAACCTAGTTATTTAGCGAGAGGCGGACTGGTCATTAATTCCAAGCAAAGCTATGTATTAAATACTCATCCTACAGATACATTGACCATACCTGTTCATATCAAGACATCTCAGCGATTGGTTGGCATGTGCACTTGGGCTTTCGGACGAAACTGGACATTAGTTAATTACGCACGATTGAATTTTTATCTTGAATTATCCATTCGTGGCAATGAAAGTCTGATTTCTAAAGCAGGTTTTTTTAGTGACAAACATGCACGTATTAATAATCGTAACCTTGTTGAAGAATCTAAAGATATGAATAATTTATTTGGAGCACGTTATGCGGAAGAAAGAAGAGGAGATTCAATGGTTAGCAGCATAGGTAGAAGACCACGTCGAAGTTAAGGGGTCTCAGGTATTACGCAAAAAAATATCTGATACTCAATTGATGAATTTCAAAAAAAGAAGAGAAAGCATGTCTTTTTGTTCCCATCATAATCGCGATCTGTAACATGCCATTGTTGTATCACATCAAGCGATAACCAGATTGCAATATCCCACGTCTTTTCACCCGCTTTATTATAGTCTGACCAGTTATCGCTTATTCGCTCAATTCTTAAATCTCTATATTTTTCAATAGTTAATAATTGAAGTAATCAATGAAGAAATATTACCAATCCTGTACTGCTATACTAAATATTATAAACAACGGATTATCACACCTTAACTAAAATTGAGGATTTTTTATGGTAGCTTCAAGGAACAGTGATTCTGACGAGAGTAAAAGCACTCTCACCTTAGAGGCACTTAAAACAGAACTCAATCACTTTAAAATGCCTGAGGAAAAAAGCGCAGGCGAATCTTTGCGGGCAGAATTAGAAAAAAAAGATAGCAATAATGTACTTGCAAATATTAAAACAATTCTAGAACAAGAAAAACCAGAGGCTGAAATTAATGCCGCATTAGCCAAATTTTTAGAAGAACGTTGGCGCGATAATAAAGGAACTTTTTTAAGCTACACTTCGATCCCGACAGCAGAATCCACACGTCTTTGTTGTATGGTCGGAGAGTATTTAGCCAATAACACAAAAGAAAAATCTGCTTTAGCATTTTTGATGCCTACAATTAAATACACTAAAGACCAAAGCGGTACTGACAATCAAGATTTAGAGAAAATGGCGCTTGAGCAAGTATTGAGATTCTATATTACTAGTACAGATAATGAATCTCTCATCCCGATACAACTATTAAATTTTCTAGACTTGAGTTCTGATGAGAGCACTTTGAATGCTATCTGTATCAATCCTTATGTGTTGGATACAACCGGTAAATATCCACATCCAGTCAAGCTGAATGATGATGAGCGAAGACGATTAATCAAGCACTCTATCATCACCGAAGACATCGTTTCCTCACTTGATACATATAACCAAATTCTTAAAGAAAGCGGTGATTTATATGGCGCGATCAAAAGTCTCATCAGTGGATTAAGAAGAGGAGGAGAACATGGAGTAGAAGGTGGAACAGCAAGCGAGGCCAACCCATTTTCGCTTATCGCGATAGATGAATTTCGACTTTATTGGCATCATTTAACAGATATTAGAGATAATAAAAATGAAAATGCCGCAGAAAACCGTGCATTTGAGGAGAAAGAATTTAAAGAAATAATAGACAGTAAAATTCTTAAAGGCGAAAGAATCCTACAAGAAATTCAAAAAGAAGTAGATGCAATTAAAGAAGACGATGAAACTATAAAAACAAAAATGATAAAAGAAATAGGAGCAAGATTAGGAAAAAAAGAGAAGTATTTTGTGTTGAAATGCTCGCAAAAGATTTATATGGCATCAATGAAAAGAATGAAGCAAAATTCTCTGAAATTAAACTCAATGTTGCGGAAAAAGAAAATCACAAGACTGCTTATAAAGAAAAGTTTTTGCAAGCAAAAAAGAATTTAGAAGATGCATTAGCATCCTCTAGTAAAACCAAACTACAATATCAAGGTCGAGATCGACTCTGTCTAAGTGCCCAACAAATTAAAAGTGTTTCCCCTGAAAGTATCACCACACCAGATGATGTGATATTAATTTTAAAAAATTTAGAAAATGACGAAATAAGATCAGTTCTTTCTGATGCTAAACTGATAGAGAAAGAGGGCCGCTCATTTAGAGCCTGTATCATAAACAGCATACAGGATATTAGTGGATTTTTTACTATTCTATACAATTTAGGCGATCAACAAATAGGCCCTTTTATTCAAGGAATCGGCGGTAAGGCGATCACTAAATTTGTTAAGCATAACGGCGAAGCTTTTGCTAACGGGTTAAATTATTTGAGTGACTCTAAATTTTCTGAATTCATTGATGCAATCAATACTACTGACTATAGATTTACATCATCAAATTTTTTAGAAATACGCGGAGCATTATCATCGGTTTCTAAAGATAAATTATTTTTAGATAAGATGTATCCAAAACTTCTTGATATAATGACAAATATATATGATTTTAAGAATATTATAAAAGGCCTTCCAGAAGAAAAAATAAGCGATTTCTTAAAGTTATGTCAAGATAAACTTTTAACACTTCCAAAAAGTCCTTATGATCTTGTAAACTTAATTAATTTTTTATCATCCGCAAATCGCGAAATTGTATTTGAGCTATTTAAAAATAAAAACAAATTCCTAGAATTAACGACTTCTGCCGATGGGTTTATAATATTTATGGATCAATTGCCTGATCCGAAGAAGTTATTATATTTTGATTTAATAAAAGATAAATTGCCAGAGTTAACAAAAACACCGGAGGATGTGGCTCTTATTATACAATCATCAAGCTTATCAGTAGAGCAAAGATTGTTATATTTTGAAAAAGTACCTGCTGAGCTGATTAAGATAACGAAAAGCGCCAGCAATTTTATACAAATCTTAACCGTAATGCAGGAATCTCGACTAAAAAATCAGTTTCTACAGGAATCAAAAGAATTAAAAAGTGTTAGTGACGCTGCAGCAATATCCATACCAGAAAAAACAAAATCAGAGTCAATAGATATAAAGTATTTTTATCTGATGGAAAATAAATTAATGGATCTCACCACCACCTCGGAGGATTTCGCAAAGATAATGAAAGTTTTACCTCCCAATGAAAAGGTTAGATATTTTTCATTAGCAAGAGATAATTTTTTTGTATTAATTAATAATGCGCAAGATTTTAAAAATATCATGGAAGCATTAGATGAAGCACAGAAGAGAGTTTGTTATGAATCAGTTAAAACTCATTTAGTTAAATTAATATCTCTCCACTCTGTTTCTTTGCCGTCTTCCTTTGTTTCGATTCTAGAACAACTCAATGTGCAGCAAAGAGAGCTTTTTTGTGAATTGATAGATTCGAAATTAATAATTGCTTCAATAATATATGCCGATCAATTTAAAGCTATTACAGAAATTCTGCCTGACAAACAAATAAATATTTATTTTGAGCTCATTCAGGATAAATTAATTGATCTTACAAAGGATGGCAGAGATTTTCACTGTATTATGACTTCTAAATTATCTGATCCGCAAAAAGAAATTTATTTTGATAAAATTCTAAATAAATTATTTAACCTGACTAGTAATAGTACGGATTTTGATTATATATTTTCTAATTTATCTCCCAAACAAAATGGATTATATTTTGAAAAAGTCAAAGACAAGCTAATTGGAATCACATCTAGCAGTTCTAATTTTGGTTTTATAACGAAGAAATTATCTGAAACACAGAACAATTATTACTTTGACAAGATAAAAAATAAACTTATAACTTTTATTAGAGGATTCAGTAATGAAATGAATGAATTTGGTTATATTTTTAAGTTACTAGAACCTTTGCAAAAAAATGAATTTTTCAAGATGATGAAGGAGAATTTGGATGGCTGGACAAAAACAAGAGGCGATGATCGTATGTTGCACTATGATTATCGAAAGGCGGTGACTTTATTTACGATACTTGACTCAAAAGAGGATAAAAGTGTACTGAAAGACAGTGAATTACATGATGCTTATTTTGACATTATAAAAATGAGATTACCTGCGTTAATTACAGATATCTATGCCTTCAGTGCGATAATGCGTGCATTATCAAAAAATGAACGCGCGGAATGTTTTGAGCTATTCAAAGATATATTACCAGAATTTTTAGTATCCGCGTTTCGATTGCCAAGAGACATGATGCGTATTTTGCTTGTTTTAGAGCTAGACCAACGGAAAATATTTATCGATAAAATCCTAAATAAAGAATTATATACGTCTAGTAACTGGAGTTATTTGCTTTCTGAATACAAGGATTTTGTGGCTACTGGACATGCGCCTCCCACATTTATATCCTCAATTTTTGACAACATAAAAGAATTCCTGCTGGCTTCTATGAAAGAAACTACTGATTATATAACTCTCTCTGATTATCTCCCAAAGAATGAACTATTGAGCTTCTACGAAGCAGCAAAAAGCAAGTTACTGCAATTTGCCACTGATGATAAATACTTCTTCGAGGTTGAAATTATAAATAGATTTTTAAGCAGTATTCCTAGCGAAAAACGCTGGGATTTTTTAATTAGTATTCAGGATCAATTACAACGACAAGATATAAAAATTCTAGTATCTATTTTAAAAAATCCTGATCTGGAACAAAAATCTGAATTTATTGACATAATGCTATCTTGTGTTGATCGTAAGTCACTTGAACCTATCAAGGATATTATGTCAGCATTGGGTGAGCCTTTAGACAATTTATTCTTTGCTAAAGTAAAAGAAAACCTGTTCTCTTTAATGAAGACTAACAATGATTATGAGACAATCATGGAGATGCTTGAACATCATCCTGATCTGAAGAGCGAATTTTTATCTGACCTATCTACACGAACACAGCCAGAAAATAATCCATTTATGTTTTTCAAACGCAGCGCAGGTGGCCCGGAAGTTAAAACAGAAAAAGAGGGTAAAGAAGTTAAAGAAGATACAGCAAAAGTGGCGCGAACTCCGAGTAAGCCCTCCGGTTAGCCCTTTCATGAATTTTTAAATTCACCGCTTGACCTTACTTTTTGAAATATTATAATCAACATTCACTTAGCCACCCAGGAACTCACTAATGATTTTCCAAAAAAAAATTGCACTAGCCTGTGCATCAATTCTTACACTCACAAGTGTCGATGCTTGTGCCGCCCAAACAACAATGCGCCCTACTACAAATTATATTAATAACCTTGATGCAGTACTGAAAAACGCAAAAAACAATTCAAACATGTCCGTTATTTTCCCAGCGGAAGTACCAACATCACATGTGAAACTATATGCAAGCGAAACTAGCCGTTCAGATTTTTGGGCTATCTATATAGACTCAACAGCAGATTGCAATGGTGCGCATTTTTGCAACGTAGGATACATCATGGCGCAAAACAAAGGTAAAATTGAGCAAATCTATTTTGATATGAAAACACATACCAAGATTAAAAAACAATCCATTATGCTTGCTGATGGGCTGCCTGCAGTCTACACGCCAGGGCATGCAGAAGGTGATTGGCATAATCCATCATTAGAGTGGAAATTGGATGATGTAGCTTACATGCTAACGTGGCAAAACGGCGTTAATATCAAAAAAGCATTGGTAACAATGGCTAACTCAGCAATGCATCCGGGCTCAAATTGACCCATGGCAAAAGTATAATAGAATACTTGAAGCAATAAATTTCCCAACTCTCCTAAGAAACGTGCTTGCAAGTTTCTCAGTACACGGCTCAATCGCCAGCAACCTGTCATTCCCGCGAAGGCGAGAAACCATCTGGATAGATTCCCGCCTTCGCGCACTAGCATCCGGTAAATCAGCATAGATATTAAACACTCTTGAGAAAGCACTGTAACCGCATCTTACTCTGTCACCCCGCACTTGTTGCGGGGTCCGGGCTTTAAATAATACAAAATACATTTTTATTTTTTTAAATGACTGTATTTATGTTTTGTATTCCAGACCCCGCAACAAGTGCGGGGTGACAGAGTAAGATGCGGGGTT
>JBDTIZ010000307.1:0-7327 GCA_039936115.1 Gammaproteobacteria bacterium | reverse complement strand
GGACAATTCAACTTTACTAAGGCTTCAAGTTGAGCTTTAGTTTCTATCCCTTCTGCGCTGACTTTTAATCCTAGATCTTGTCCAATATGAATGATTGATTTCACAATCGCTTCGTCTGCCTCTCCGTGCGTTAAAGCGTGCACTAAAGAGGAATCTATTTTTAATGAAGTCACAGGCATTTTTTTAATTTTTTCAAGAGAAGAATAGCCACGGCCAAAATTATCAATCGCAAGTTGTAATGAAATACCGCGTAGATTTTGCATCATCATTTCATGTTGAGCAAATTCGATTAATCCTAGTTCTGTGATTTCGAGTTGAATGCTTTCAGGAGGTAGTGAAATTCTATTTAAAACATCAGTCAACGTTTCAAAAAATTGGTTATTTGATAATTCAATAGGTGAGAGATTAATTGCAACCGTTAGAGACAAGTGCTCAGCACATAGCTTGTGCCAATATTCAAATTGTTGACATGCGTTCTCAATTACCCACTTACCAATTGGTATAATTTCCCCAGATTCTTCTGCTATTTTGATGAATTGCTGGGGTGGCATTACACCATATACAGGATGTTGCCAACGCAACAATGCTTCCATGCCAACAATAGTTTCAGTTTTTAAATCAAATATGGGTTGGTAAACCAAAAAGAATTGTTGTTTTTCAATTGCGGTATGTAATCCTGTTTCGATGACCAGTTTTTTTTGATAAGTTTGTCTGATTTCATCATTAAAAAATTGAATAGAACCACGGCCTAATTGTTTTGCTCTATATAAGGCAAAGTCAGCACTCTTTAATAGTTCATTTAAGTTTTTGCCACATTCAGGATAATGTGCAATGCCAATACTTACATTAATATAAGCATTATTTGCGCCGATTTGATAAGGTGGTTTGCTATTTTCAATAATTTTTTTCGCAACAATTTCAGCGTCAGCGAGTGAGCCTAACCGTGAAAGTAATAAAACAAATTCATCGCCGCCAAGACGCGCCAAGATATCATCTTTGCGTAACAAGCCTGTGAGACGTTTTGAGATAGCTTGCAACAGTTCATCGCCAGCATAGTGTCCTAACGTATCATTAATAGTTTTAAAGTTGTCTAAATCTATATATAAAATGGCTAACAATTGTTGATTTTTCTTCGTGTCTGCAATAGCGTGTTTAGCTGCATCGATAAAAGAAATACGATTCATAACACCTGTCAATGAATCATAATGGGCTAATTTTTTTAATTTTTCTTCTTGCTCTTGTATTTTATTTTCTAATGCCGATTTTTCAATTGCATTAAGAATAGTTTTTGCCAAGTTGTCCTGATTTTTTTGATTTTTTGTGACATAATCAGCGGCACCTTCTTTCATTGCTTTCACAGCAACAGTTTCGTCGCCTCGACTGGTTAACATAATTATCGGCGCCGTAAAATCGCCATTACTTTTTAAAGCTTTGATTAAATCAATTCCATTCATGTCTGGAAATAAATATCCAATAATGATGCAATCCAAATCTTGGGTTCTACAAAATTCTATCGTGGTATCACCACGATCTGTTTCATAAATTTCGCATTCGTTATTGAAGTCATTTAGCAAGGTATGTCCATAGGCTTTGCGATCCATGACATCTTGATCTGCAAACAGGATTTTTAGATTTTTCATTGTTAAAACTCCCGTAAGACTTATCCAAACCATGATTTATAGAATAATTATATCATGCAAGACAGTGAGTTGCGGAAAACTAACATCAAAGCAGGTAATTACAATTGCTTTGCTGTATAAACCATTTGCAGCTAAACTAACTCACCATTTATTGACGATAATTCCTTGAATTGTGCTTTTATGCTCTTCATGGCAGCAAATAAAAAACACAAATAGAATGATATGCATATTAAACAGTCAATTGAGCGAAGCTAACCTATGATGAGAGTTAAACCAAAAACACAAAAAAAAGAGCCAAAGTAGTTGTTGATAGAGTTAATAACAAACAAAAGCTTTTGGCAGCCTTAGCAGTAGATTTGTCGGCGGCAACAGAATCCAAAGGGTTGAATGATATCGATCTAAAACAACCTGACAGTGCCATGTATAGTCAAGTCATGAGCAAACTTTTCAAAACACTCAATCATAAGAGCATGTCAAAAGAAGCTTCCACAAAATTAGCGATGATTGAAGAGGATATTTGTAACAAATCGAGTACGACTGACATTATGGAAAAACTAGACCAAGCAATCATTTGTATTTAACCGAAGTTCATAAGCCTGATTTGATTTGGTATTTACAGTTTATTAAGTCACACGTCAAAAATTTACTTCAGTTTGTTCATCATAATGCAGAAGGGTTTGATCAAGTTATTGGCTATCTAGAATGTATAAGATATCTAAAAATCTCAGAATTACTCATTACAAAATTCGATGCGAAAACACGGAATAAATTTTTACCCGAAATACATAAAACTCACCGTGAAATTGAATTTATTCTAAATATAAAGACTGGAAATTATAACGAAGTTCAAAATGCACTGCTTTCGCATAAAGAGCTAGCTAATGAAGCGCGCGGTTCTGAAGGGGCTACACCAATAATGCTTGCCATTATGACCGGTAACAGTGAACTATTTGATTTGCTCATTGAAAACGATGCGAGTCTTACAACACCCACAAATGATTTAAATGGCCACGGAATAACGCCTCTATCCATAGCGATTATCAAGAATCAATATTATGCTGCGAGGGTTATTGCAAATCGTGCACCAGAGATGCTCTATCAACGGGGAAAAAATGGATGTACTCCATTAACAGCAGCGATTGCAGTGAGAAACATTAAAGCTGTTAGATTTTTACTTGAGTTAGGCGTGCGAGATATTGATGACGAGAATATTAAAAACTTAACACGCATCAATAAACTTCGAGTAGAGGGTTTCTATGGTTATGAAACCATTTATATATTGAAGTTATTAAAACAAGCAAAAAAAGATCATCTGCAAACTACAAGCAACCACGCTGAAGCTGAATTTTCAGAGGCAAAGGTTGCTGGTTATACAAAAGAAGAGCTAGAAGCTGAATCGAGCCGAGTTAAA
Organism: Gammaproteobacteria bacterium; assembly: GCA_039936115.1. Taxonomy (GTDB): domain Bacteria; phylum Pseudomonadota; class Gammaproteobacteria; order DSM-16500; family DSM-16500; genus DATIJJ01. The sequence continues at coordinate 4,276 of JBDTIZ010000307.1, read as the reverse complement.
AAGAAAAAAACCAAACAACCCGCTTGGCAACTTCATTATGAACAAGGAAATGTATATTTCCAAGAAGATAAATATGAAGAAACAGCGACTGAAATAAAACAAGCAATTACTTTGTTTATGAAACTACATGGAAAAACTCCAGATGATAATCAGATTTTAAAAAACTTGTTTAATCTACAACACATATTATGTATTGCTGAATTTAAACTTGGGCATTATTCAGATTCTGCTGCTTGTTACAAACAGGCGGCGATTATTAGCCAAGCAATAAGAAAAAGTGCACATCCACTGCCATTACAAGCATTACCTTTACCTGAGATTGCTGAATTCATGCAGGCAACCTTAGATGCTAACCTAATTTTAATGCGAGAGATTATTCAACGAACGAAGGGAAAAAGCGATCAGTATAAAATCAAAAATGGGCACGGCAAAAATGGTTTTACACCGTTGATGCATATTGTTGAATTAATCGATGATGACAAATATGTATCTGTCATGCGATGTTTGGTCGAAGAAATGGGTGTCATCATCAAGGCAAAAGATGATCAAGGAAGAACAGTCTTACATCTTGCTGCAATTTATAAGCGTGCAAGTATAGTCACCTACCTAACATCAACTTTTGACTTCGCAGCTATCAATAAACAAGATAATGCAGGCAAAACCGCATTGCATTATGCTGTTGAAAATGGATCTGAAGAAATTGTGCTGACCTTGTTATTGAGAGGGGCAAAGCTAGCCATTAAAGATAAGGAAGGTAAGCGCGCTGAAGATTTGACAACAAATTTTAGTCTATTAGCGCTATTAAAAAAATCGGATGTCAAGTCACCCAATGTGGAGGTTGCTCATAAGACTGAAGAAAAACAAAATGATCCGATCCTATCAGATGATTATATGGTCAATAATGCATTTGCCTTATTCAAAAATAATATTGAACCAGAAACAGCAGAGTATCGTGCTCATGCCAATTTGTTCTTGAGAGCGGAAAAAATATTACGTGATCAATATGAAGCACATCCTAGTAACCTCCAAATTATTTTGAGATTAGAAAGATTTTATTATTATAGTAATATGCGCGATGTGAAAGATCAGTTAGTAATAGATGCATTGAAACATCATCCCGAACATCCAGGATTACTAATCAGTTATGGGTACGCCGTTAAGGAATTAGGTGATATAAAGACAGCCAAAGATACGTTTAAGAAAGCATTGGAAGCAATCCCAAAAAGGCAGGGAAAATTATCTAATCAATATAAAGAATGGCATATTCAAGCATTAACTGGGCTGACTAAAATATATTTGTCTGATCAGGATTATGAACGAATTATTGATTGTTGTACTCAAATATTAGATCTGGATGACAATAATATATTTGCTATGGCAACAAAGGCGCATTATCTGAATGCGTTTGAATTATCTGAAGAGTCAAAACAATGGATTGATCAAGTGAATGTGCATAAGGAACCCGCTGCAATTATTGCGCGTGGACACTGTTATTTTAGTTCGGGTGAATATCAAAAAGTCATTGATGAATGCAAGGCGATTGCGGATGATTCACGCTTCAGATATAAAGGAAAATTGCATCGCAACAGTTTGTTTTTGATTGCTCGTAGTTTCGAATGCTTAAAGAATATGAATGCTGCAAAAAAATATTATGCGCTTCTTAACGAGTTCTATCCAAGTTATTATGCAGGACAGATTGCCTTTGCTACTTTTATGAGCAAACTGAATCCTAAAGATTTTGATGAGAATATAGAACGATTTAATATCATTATAAATTCCAATCCCTGTAAACATGCCTATTTAAAATTTGCTCGCTTTTTATGGTATGCAAAAAAACCATATGATGCGATTCCTAAATATCAAAAGGCAGCGAATTTATTTCCTAAAAGCATAGATGTACATCTAGAGCTGGTAGGGAGTTATATTGATCTTAATTTATTAGATCGTGCCAGATTGCACTGTGAATATTTTTTAGGAATCAAACGTGATGCTGAAATTGAAATTTTGATGGCTGAAGAGCATCGAAATATTACTTTTTGTGATATACCCGATTTATATTATATGTACATACAGGTCTTGCTTGCAGAGAGGAAAATATCTGAAGCACTCACAATTAGTCAACAATGCATTAAAACTTTTAAAGATGGATTTGATACATTACTAATTATCACGGACTTGTTTAATCAGTACAATGTTGTATTGCCGCCATCTTTCAATCAAACATCAGAAATAAAACGTGAACCGGAAGATTTCACTTCACATTATCAATTTCCACCACTTCATGTTGCGATTCATTGCACTTCTTTGTCTGCATTACGGGCTAAATTTGACGAAGATCCAGATCACGAGATTAGCCCGCTGGAGATGAAAAAATATTTTCTTAATGGTGAAAGCGAGGCTTTTTATAATTTCTTAGTAGAGCACAAATTAGACCAAAAATATTTTCCATCCATGCGACCTGAGCCGTTGCTCGAAAGTGAGATAGCTCACAATCATGGTTGGATTAGATCGCAATTAAGGCATATAGATAAACGTACGCGAGAACATCGTCACGTATCGGTCAACGAACTTTATTTTATTATTGCGGCAAAAGAAGTTTACCAGCACATCGGCGTTGGTCATGCAATGTTAGCCAATTTTTTTGAACTTTTAGATTCAGTGATGGATCATTACCAATTCACTTATTCTAAATTAGGTTTTTCAACGTTGCGAGAAGGGGAACCTGAATTGATGGGTTATATTCGTTCTCGTGCTAATTATCAGCAGAGTAGTGTTTTGCAACAAACGCCGACGGTTAGTGTTGTTCCGGCGAGTTCGGTTGCTTCAACTTTGTGGTCTAGACCTCAGGTGATATCATCTTCTACGACACTGGAATTGGATGTATCAAAAGTAACGGAGAACAAATTCTGAAGGTTTTGTAGGGGCGAACCTATGTGTTCGCCCAGCGGCCTAAATATGCAACATTATTTCTTCGATAGAGAGGGCGAACACACAGGTTCGCCCCTACAAAAGCAAAAAAGAGAGAGATTATTAATTTTATACCCGTCATTTTTTTAAACGCCGTCGTACCGCGGCTTGTCCGCGGTATCCAGTCAACTTGGCGTCCGTTTTGATTTGTAGAAATGCAATTCATGACGAAGTTTTTTCCACAATAAACTCACACTCATCAAACTCCCACTCCTCCCAAGCACACATCAACGGAAAATATAACCCTAAGCGAATCGGTCGCGAATCCATTTCTCGCATCGCTTGAAAATAATGCCACATTTGTTTTTCATACTTTTGTTTTTCTGCCGACAAAAACTTATCTAATTCATGTTTTTCACAACTTGATGTTTTGTAATCAATAATCCAGCGAACATTATTCTCATCAACAAATGTGCGATCAATAATAAGTTGCTGTGGCTCTTGATCAATAACCGCAGTAATATGAAACTCTGCTTGTGCATCTTTGTGCGCAGTCAAAATCCAACGACCACGTGAATCTTGTAACATAGTATCAATCGCTTGATTTATTGAATTCACCACCGTGTTGATTTCAGTATTCATCATACCAAGCTGTAGTAAATTTTGTTTTAAATACGCAGATTTTATCGATCCCGATTGTGCTTGCCACCATTCAAGACCAAAAGACCCAATGTTTTGTAATACTTGGTGTATAAGCGTACCTGTAATTTTAGGGCCATTATCCGGTAATAAAAACCCCATTTTTTTCTGATGATAGACTATTGTTTCAGCCAGACGATTTTCATTCACAGGATTTTGCCAAGCGGGAACCAAGCGTTTAATAGGTTGGGGTGTGTAAATAGGTGGTGTGATATCTTCAGTTGTAAATTGATACTTCAAAGATTTGTTTTCCGCAGTCAGCGGACCAACTTTGTTTTTAATCGCAGGCCAAAGCTTTTCAAGCAAACTATTGGCAGTGACTTTTTTCTCATCTTTTAAATTAAAAAATAAATCTAAATGTTTTTTTGCACGAGTCGCTGCAACATAAAGTAAACGAGCTCGTTCGTAATCATTTTTTAACGAATGTTGCTGCTTAATATATTCATAGATAGAATCCACTTCATTACCGATGGCATGAACTGGCGCTAAGATTAATCCCGTTGTGTCATCAGCACGTGGACGCTCCATCCAAAGAAGTAATTGTTTATCATCGTTGGATGACTTACGTTCTAGATGCGGTAATATGACGGTATCAAATTCAAGGCCTTTCGCATTATGAATTGTCATAATCTGTAATGTATCATCAGCTTGATTATTGGGCGCTGCATAT
>JBDTIZ010000306.1:0-25654 GCA_039936115.1 Gammaproteobacteria bacterium | reverse complement strand
GTTGGGTAGCCGTCATTGCGAGCGCGAGCGAAGCAATCCAGGTTTTATTGCCACTTAATAAGTACGCAAATCTAAATTTAAGGTTAGATTTTATGCTTTCCTCTACAATACGAATGACAATAAAACCTGAGTTGCTTCGCCTGCGCTTGCAATAACGGTGTCTAAAGAATTCTTTCATACAAATCCAACCAATAAGGATTCATGCTTTCAATCAGCATAAGTTTCTTTTTCCTAGAGCCAGATTTAATTTGTTTTTCTTTTTCGATAGCATTAAGCATGGTCTCAAATATTTCATAGTAAACTAATTGATGGCAATTATGCTGTTTAGTAAAACCAGCAATGATGCCTTGTTTATGTTGATATACGCGGCATTTTAAATTACTTGTCACGCCTGTATAAAGCACTCCATTACGTTTGTTTGCCATAATATAAATGGCAGGTAATCGGTCACGCATTTTTTGAATCCTAATAAATGGGCTTGTTTTGTTGTGTTTGTCGAGGGCAGTCTATTGAGAATGTAGGAAGGTATGATGCAGTTGTTATTATTGATTATATAGAGTAGAGCGGTTATCGTCATTGCGAGCGCGAGCGAAGCAACCAAAGTTTTATTGCCCCTTAATAAGAATATAAATCTTAATTAAAGATTAAATGTTATGCTTTTTTTATATGCTCGAGCTAGCAATGACGAGGTCTAAACAAACCTAATTAGATTTCGTATCATTAACCGATTTCTCAATCGCTTTCCCGCCTTCTTGCATATCTTGACCAAAACCTTTAGCGGTATTACAGCCATTTAAAAAAGTTGTTACAAATAAAACTAAAAGTGAATTAACCAGCAATGATTTCATACCTTGTCCTTTTCATTAGTTTAAATACAATTACAATTTTCCTACATTACCAAAATAATGACAGCATTTACTTCGACTTAAACAAGGATTTTTACCACAACTAGGCTCTGCGCCACAATAGCAACCGTTATCTGATGTGCAGTTATAATCTTTATAACCATCACCACAAGCTCCAGTAGAGCATCGAGTAGTTTGCGCGCAGCTTGAGCAACTTGCGAGTGAGGCAGTGCTGATGATGGAAAAAAATAACAGACTGATAGCGAAAATGATTTTTGTTTTCATACGAAAGCTCCCTGTAAGGTAACAAACGGAAGTTCAATTCAGCAAAACGCAATATAGTAATATTAAAACTAGGCTAAAATTTCGATGAAACAGGTTATTTACTGATTTTATTATAACATTTTGGAAATGATTTTTGTCGCAGGAAAGGATGTTTGGTATCTCTTTGAAATTATTATGGTATTAGAATTACCACCCAAAAAGCTTACAAAATCTTTAGCTGTACACCAAATGTCTTCAACACTATGCTAAACTAAAGTCTACGAGATTTATAACTAATTAGATAATTATAGTATTTTCTTGAGGAGAAATGTAATGAGTAATCCAAGATCATCTTATAGTGATAGCGAGATAATAAAATCTAACACCGACGTTATTCAAACCAAATTGAAAGCCATAGAGGAATATCGTCTGGACGATACTAACACCACAAAATGGGAGCAGATCCAAATGAATATAACTGCTTATATTCATTCTCAAAATGGTGTGGGAACAAACGATTTAGGATTTGATGTTTATGCTACAGATATTATTGCAAAAAGACTTAATTACATTACAAAAAATCTAGAAGCAAATAACTCAATTGAGTCACAATCACAACGCAAAATCTCTGAAGAGAAAAGCTCTTCTAGGGTGGAATTAGGTGAATCAGCATCAGATGAATTTTGTCGCGAAGGCTTTAAGTCCTTGTGGGTTTATTTTTGTTCTGATGTAGAAAATCGGCAGAAAGCAAGTGTGGATAGTGCTATGAATGATCCACGTTGTGGAAATTTCCGTAAAGCATATAAGGAGATTGCCGAAAAACTGTTCTGTGGTAGTGATGCAGGGTACACAGGAAAACAAGCTTATGAAGATGCGCTGACCAAGCTGCAGGAGCTAGCGCAACCAGCTAAAAAGGAAAAACCTTTATTTTCATTTTCAACGCCTAAAGAAGCTCCCAGCGCGGCTGCATTTGAGAAGAAAGCGAAGGGAATGATAGAAGCTGCAAAAACGCAATCAGCAACACCCCAAAAAAGATAAAAAATAGTATCTGAGCTGGGGATAAATTTGTTCAATCTAGGGCTAATTCTAGTTAGGGTGGTTTACTATTTGACTCAATCCCTTGATCCAAGAGAATTTAGTATTCAAGCAAGGCACAAAAGTAAATTTTTCACCGCCCAATGTTTGCCACTGCTTACGCGCACGAATGTTTATTTCCTCCAATGTTTCCAAACAATCCGCTACAAATGAAGGACACGCAATTGCGATGTTTTTTATACCTTGTTTAATGAGTTCAGGTAACAGCGCATCAGTGTAAGGTTTGATCCAAGGTGTACGACCTAAGCGTGATTGAAATGAAACATGATATTGTTTGTCTGATAAGTCTAATGCTTTGGCTAATAAAGCTGATGTTTCATAACATTGTGCGCGATAACAAAAACGATTTGATTCGCTCACTAGGGGGCACGCGTTTATGTGATCGCAGCTTATATGACAGCCGCTTTTGATGACGTGACGTTTTGGTAAGCCATGATAGCTAAATAAAAACAAATCAATTTTTGTGTCACGAGTGTGTTGTAGAATAACATCTGCATAGGCTTGAATAAATGCCGGGTGATTATAAAAATCAGATTTTATTTCTAATGTGGGAATGTTCCATTGAGTGGAGAACCATTCTAGGGTTTCTTCAATTGCTGATCCGGTTGCAGCCGAGGAATATTGTGGAAATAAGGGCAGTATTAAAATTTTGTCACAGGATTTCATTTTTAACAGCGCAGAGGGAATGCTGGGATTTCCGTAGCGCATACCTAATTCAACTTGATAGTCTGTGCCAAGTTCTGCGGATAATTTTTCTTTTAATTGCAGACTGTTGATTAACAGTGGCGAGCCTTCTTTAGTCCAAATTTGTTGATAAGCGTTTGCTGAATTTTTATAACGACGAGGGATGATGAGACCATTGATCAGCGGCCAGCGTATTATTGCTGGGAGATCGATGACTCTTGGATCATTTAAAAATTCTTTCAGGTAGCGATAAACGGATTTGGGGTCGCAGTTATCGGGTGTGCCTAAATTAATTAATAAAACCCCTTTCATTTTGTAGTATTCCTTAGTGAGTTTTGTGAATTATAGCGGAAAATGTGTTTATTTAAAAATAATCTCATTTGTTTTTGCCGTCCTGTTACGCCGTCATTGCGAGCGCGAGCGCATGTGACAGCGGCTCACCTACGCGTCCGACCACTCTGCGCCCCATTCCAATGTTTCGGTGGCGGATACATTTTAAATTGCTCACAGCGATTTATCAGCAACGGCGCAATTGTATCCGCGCGATAAATTTGGCGACACTTTAAAAAACATTCAATCGCATCATTCCATTGTTTATTTTGATAATAAACAAATCCCTGTTGATAATGCTTATTATAAGCATCAATGTCGTAACCCACCTCGCTATGACTTTCCGCGATCAATTCATAGATATAAATCGGATCGACTTTGCCTTTTATAATAACGCGATCAATCATGCGCAATATAAATTGATTTTTAACCGCGTGATAAACATCTTCACTAACAATAATATTCGTGCCATAACGTTTATTAACTTGTTCCAGGCGGCTTGCAATGTTTGCTGGATTGCCAATGATCGTGTAATTCAACCGTTCAGACGATCCCAGATTTCCAACAATGGCTTCACCTAAATGTATTCCAATGCGAGTAATAAACGCAGGCTTTCCTTCCAACTCCCATTGATTATTCAAGACACGTAAACGTTTGATGCATCTCAATGCGGCTCTCGCAGCGAGCTTCGCAGGATCAGTTTCCGGCAATGGCGCGCCCCAAAATGCCATTAGCGAGTCACCAATGTATTTATCAATTGTGCCGCGATTCGTCACAATAATACTGGTTAATTCTTCAAAATACTGACACAGGTGTAGTGATAAACTATCAGGATCAACGTGCTCTGTCAGCGAACTAAAATCTTTGATGTCAGAAAAGAAAATCACTAACGGTTTTTTTGTGCCACCTATTCTCGCCACTTCACCTGTTTCAATCAATTGTCTAACTAAAGTAGATGGAACATATTTTTGAAATGAACGTAAACCTTTTTTCATCGCATTCAGTGCATCAGCAATATAATTAATTTCTTTAATTTGCGAATGAATTTTTGGATCATTATCTAAGTCGAAATTTTTGATATGATCAATTTCTTCAGTAATTTTCTTTAAAGGTTTGACAACACGTGTTACTAAATTTGAAACAGCAGCCACACCTAGTATCAAGATCAGCAAACTCAGCAAAAGCGTCAGAAAATGGGTCTTTCTAACTTCACCGATGAAATCTTCTTGCGGAACAATAGCACCAATGAACCAGACATGTTTACCGAAATGAATCAATGTCTGATAGCTAGCTAAGTAGCTTTCATTTGCATAGCGAAAAATGAATTCTTTTTTTCCTGTTTTTTTATAGAGATCAAATGACTCCCCCAGCCAAGGCGCTGAAGAGAGTTTGTGAATATCGACGAGTGACGTATGTTTATCTTCAATTAACTTCGGATAGGCAATCAAATCACCATTCGCTGTCACAATAAAAAGCACGCCATGTTGACTGAGATGCACTCTTTCGACCATGTTTCGCAGGTAATCTAGACGAATATTATAATCGATGACGCCAATCAGTTTGCCATTTTCAGAATAGGCAGGTGTTGCCACACTGATGCCTAGATAATGCGTTTCGAAGTAGGGATACACATCTAGCCAAACAGATTTTTTTTCTTTGATCGCTGCTTGATACCAGGGGCGATTGCGAGGATCAAAACTAAAATCCGTGGAGTTAACCGTTTTGGTCACGTTGCCTTGTGTGTCGCGATAAATAATTTTACGTGTCGATGTTGAGTTTCTGCGTGTTATGTCGCTATTAATGTGATTGGATTCATCTTGTTCTGCGATAACCAAATTGCCGGCGGGATCTCCGTATAAAACAGCTTGGACGATGGGAAATAATTCTATTTCGCGTTGCATTAAATTTTCAGTGTAACTGATGAGATGGGCTTCATTTTTGATGTCGACTACACCGAGTTTGATTAATTGCGCAGTCGATTTGCTTTTGACTTCCGCATTATCCATCGCGCGATCGACCTGATGGAAGGCTGCGGCTGAAACTTGACGCATGAGGCTGAAGGAAAGAGCGGTCATGCTTTTTGTAAATAATATATGGGTTAAGATCATTAGCGAAAGCATGCCGAGGACGAAAAAAGTGATAAAAATCGTCAGGATGCTAAAACGTAAAGTGACTACGTAATGTTTGGACCGCTGGGCGAGAGCGCGAAGCATGGGGAACCTATATTTGTAAGGTAATTGCCTCTAATTATACCGGAAACAGAAGTCATAGCGAGTGCGACTTTTCTCCTTTTCGTTTTAAATCGAGGCGAATTTGACGGCATAGCGCTTATGTGGGTAGTCCGCGGTATCAAATGGGCATCAAATTTCAGACTGTTGTAGTATTACCTTACACACATCATTTTCAATAACACCTGAAACTGCTCAACCAACCGCGGCAACGCAAACAATGTTTTTTCAGCTTCCGATTTCCCCAATAAAAATTCAGCAGAATTCTCCTCACACTCAGCAATCCGTGAAAAATTAAATTCCAACCAGCCCAGCCAATCACCTAATAACCCATAAAATCCAGCTTCAATTTCCTCTTTAACAACCATCCCAGAATTTTCTTGATACGCTGATAAAAAAGCAACTAAATGTTCTGATTCAATGATATATCTTTCATCAAGACTCCAGTAAATTGCCGTCGCAACTAAATCTTTCGTCTTATTAATTCGCCCAGCAGATTCCCAGTCAATGAAGTAATACTGGTTTTTTTCATCCCATAAAACATTTTTCGGATCACAGTCTCGATGACTAATCACGATATTATTCGTCAAAATATTTTCATTTGCATGACAGAGAGAAATAATTTGATAAATCACTTTTTCACAAACAGAAAATTGTTTTGCGATATCAGGCGCACGTGCTGAAAGTTTCGATAATATTTCTGGAGTTGAAAAATGCTGCTGAAGTAATTCAACAGGCGGCACATCATGGATGTAAATATAAGTATTGTGTATCACAGCTAGCACCCGACCAATGGCTGCTGTGTGCATCGCGTTGATTTCTGTCGGTTGTAAAACACGTGCTTTTAAATAAGGAAAAACCATAATGGTTTCATTTTCATATCGAAAAAGCGGATCGTGATGGTGCATCAACGCCGCAATAGCTGGAATAGTTTTTTCAAAGGCACGCGCAATCAATTCAGTCACACGATAACGAGCCAGTCGATCGGGAAGGCGCATGATAGTCGGATTCAATACTTTAAGAATATAGGAACCCTTGGTGGTATCAAATCGCCAAATACGATGTAACAGACCACCAGAACAAGGCTCAGGTTCCGATAGGCATTGCCCTAATTTATAGGATTTACAGACTAATTCTAACAAACGATTTATTTTTTGCATGCGTTAGTATACGCAACAAAAAGGGTTTCAAACAGTCGACAGCCCCAAAATGCTTGACCATTCTGTGCGCATTCGGTAAGGTAGCCGGCTTTGTTTTATCTAACGAGAGAGGTTTCATTTATGGTTACATTGCATACCAGTTACGGTGATATCAGCATAGAACTTGATTTTGAAAATACCCCGGTGACTGCTGAAAATTTTTTGACACAGGCTAAAAACGGGTTTTACGATCAGACTATTTTTCACCGTGTGATTAATGGTTTTATGGTTCAAGGTGGTGGTTTTGATCTAGAAATGCAACAAAAAGAAGCGGGCGGAACCATTGAAAATGAAGCGGACAAAGCTCAGCCAAACAAACGTTATACCGTTGCAATGGCACGTACTTCAGATCCACATTCTGCGGGCTCACAATTTTTTATTAACGTAGCAGATAATGATTTTTTAAATTTTAAATCTAAATCAGGGGATGGTTGGGGTTATTGCGTGTTCGGGCAAGTAGTTGCGGGAATGGATGTTGTTGATAAGATTAAAGCTGTTTCTACCGCTAGACGTTCAGGGCATCAAGATGTGCCGGTAAATAATGTAGTGATTGAAAGTGTTACGGTAAGTGAAGAAAAAGCGGCAGTTTAAATCAAGCGGAGCATGCTATCACTCCGCACTATCCGATACTGTCACCCTGCACTATCCGACACTATCACCCCGCACCATCCGACACTGTCGCCTCGCACTATCCCCGACACTGTCACCTCGCACCATCACGCACTGTCACCCCGCACTTGTTGCGGGGTCTGGGCTTTAAATAATAAAAAACACATTTTATTTTTTTAATGATTTTTTTATGTTTTTGATACCAGACCCCGCAACAAGTGCAGGGTGACAGTGCCTGATGGCGCGGAATGATTGTGAACTTCGCTCGCACTTGCAATGACACAGGTTCGCCCCTACAGTCCACCCAAAACCATACCATAATTTCATTTCACTTCTAAAGCGACTGTGATAGTTTTTAAACGTGGAACTCACAAGGATGGAGGGAACGCTCTGTGTTAACTAAATGGATTACTTCGATGGAGTCTTTTGCGCCTTTAGTGTTGCCGATTTTAGAAATTGTTCGACCCAAGCTTATTGGTGAAATTGGTGCAGCAGAAGGTGGGAATACTCGGGTTTTGTATGAGTTTCAGAAAACCATGCAAGGCGAGTTAATTACAATAGATCCGTTTCCACGGGGCTCGTTTTTAGAGTGGGTAAGACAGTCAAGCGATGTCGTCACACATCTTCCAGAATATAGTTTGCAATGCATCCAGAAAGCCGGAAAAATCGATGTGTGGTTTATTGACGGCGATCATAATTGGTATACAGTTTATAACGAATTACGCTTGATCGATCAGCTAGCTCAACAAAATGCAATGCCCGGGTTGATCTTTTTACATGATGTTGGTTGGCCTTGCGCCCGACGTGATATGTATTATAACCCAACACAAATTCCTGCTGAATTCGTGCATCCCTATTCATCTGAATTAGGTATCACTCTCGATAAATCTGACTCAATTAGAGGAGGATTTAAAGGACCCAACTGGGCGTTGAAAGAAGGCGGTCCTAAAAACGGCGTGTTAACTGCGATCGAAGATTTTATCCAATCGACAACAACGCGTTATCACTGGATCAATATTCCAGCCATCTTGGGATTGGGCGTGTTGGTTGATGAAAAACATCCACTCGCGAAATTGATTATTGATTTTTATGCGCCTTATCACAATAACCCGTTGCTAGCATTAATGGAGCGTGATCGGATTACCCATTATCTGGCCTTAGTCGCTTTAAATGATAAGCAGACTAATACGATTTCTGCAGTGTAAGCTGAATAAAAAATTGTCATGCCAGTTCTGCTGGCATGACAAGTAATTTATCCAGCTATTTACACCCGCATCAAAGGATTAACACGTTTATCATTGATATGCGTCAAGATAGATTGAAACGCGTCAGTGCCTATAATAAATTCGCCTTGAAAAGGTCGATCTAATGTCACCAACAAAAAGAGCATAGATGACACCATTAATGCAGTTGGAATGATAATAATGATATGCAATTTAATATTCATGCGATAAAGAAAATTAATCGCAATTGTTAAAAACGTTCCGATTAAAATCACTTCCCAAATTTCACTCGTTAATGCGGCATAACTCATGTGTATACGTTGTTCGCGTGAATTATAGAGTGATTTAATTTCATCTAGCATGTCACGTTCAATCAGTAATTCTTTTGGGTGTTGTTGAATGTAGAGAATTACATCGTTAGAAATGCTATCGATAATATGCTCGCCCGTTTGATCTAAATCTCGACCTGCTTGCATGGTAGGCCATTCAGTATGAATGATTTCATTGAGGTATTGGTTGATTGCAGTATCGACTTTTGATTTTGTCGGTTCTTGCAGCCATTGACTATCACGATAAACATTTGCAAGCGCACTGGCTTCATGTTGGACCGCGTTGGCTGTGTAACTATTATTGTTAAACAAATATAAAGCGGTCAATCCCACCAAAACGCTATAAATTACGCCAATGAGTGCGCTAATATTTCCAACGACAGAGTTATATTTATATCTTAAGTCTAAGGGAATAAATTTCTGCACAATGGGAACGCTAATCACTGAAATAGCGATGAAAAAACCACTTAAAATAAGAAAAAGTGCAATGTCGTGTAATTGAGATAAATAATTTAGCATAATGACATCCTGTCATGGATTAAGTTTTGTTTTATCATATTATTCGCTACACTACTACCGCCTTCAGGATAATTAAAAGGATTTAACATGAAAAAAATAGTAAGATTGTGCGCTACAGTTGGTCTTGCTTTAAGTGGATCCGTGCTGGCAGGAAATGTTATAACATTGCCAAAAAACAACCTCGGTTTTGCACCTGTGGCTTGGGATATAGGTTGTGAGTTAGGAGGATTTTCGCTTGTCAATGAAACGACAAAAAAACAGTATGTGCAAATTGTTATTAATACAGGGAGTATTTACGTTTTCAAGCGTGGAGATCAAAAAAGTATTGGTTGTAGTGCAGGCTTAGAGGCTCATACAAATAAATATTCCACAATTTGTGAATTAGAGCCAACAGAAAGCCTGGCTGTTGATTTGGATTTTGCTTCTCCTGGCTGTATTGCTACAGGAACTTACCAAGTTGAATTTGAGAAATAAAATATTAATTATTATAGGAGACTTTCATGTCCATGAAATTTACGCAAAAGAAAATATATTTGGCAACAGCTTTACTGACAACATTATTGTGTGGTTCTGCATTTGCAGTAGATTCAAAAAATTTGACTGCAGATGAACAACAAGCCGTAAAAAACTTGCATGATCAAGTTGGTAAAAATCCGTCAGATGTACAGTTTTTTCAAAATGCTATCATCAAAAAACGTCTCGCTGAAATCTTGCCAGACAGTGAAAAGAAGTTAATTAAAAACTTTACCGTTGAAACACCTATTGCATTGATGAAAGACAATGATAACGTGCTGAGTGTGAATGTTTGCAAGCCACATGATTGTGGGGATAATAATGCGACGGTGTATTTTGATTTTAACACCACGAATTTGGTAGCTTATTTTGTTGAAACAAATAAGAGTGGTAGACAAATGAAATGGTTTACACCGAAAAAAGCCTGTAATTTAACCGAAAAAAATTCGGCAAGCGCGATTGCAAAAGACAGTCAGACGGCAGCGACTCTTAAGAAGATTAATGCTTGTTTGGGGATTGATATTGGTTAAAAACGTACGCCAAATTGACTGCATCAACGCCGGCTTGTCCGCGGGATCCAGTCAACTTGGCGTCTATTTAAAATTTAAAGTGTTTTCATGCCAAAAACGTGTCATCAACAAAAAGAGATAATGTTTTTACAAATCCCCTGCAATCGCATCCAACCCCGCTTGCGCACACATACCATCAAGCTCTGGATTAGCTCCACTAATCCCAATAGACCCAATATGCTGACCATCCTTAGTTATAATCGGCAATCCACCTTCCAATAAAACAATTCCCGGCACTCCAAGATAAGGACCATTATCAAGACTTTTATTCCGTTCAGCGAGCGCCTTAGTCGAAATAGGAATACTGGCAGATGTGTTTGCTTTGAGTTGTGACATCCGAACACTGACAACATTATTGTGATCCATGCGCCGAAAATATTTTAAATTTCCATGCGCATCCATAATAGCGATTGCAATAGTCAGTTGTTTTGCAATAGCATGTTGCTCTGCGCTGTCAGCCATTTTTTTTGCCATACTTAATGACAATGCTTTAACATGAATAACCATAATCTATGTCTCCGATGGAATCATTTTATTTAACTTTCTTCCTCAGAAAATTTTTAGTCGCCTTAATATACTTGTCATGCGCATCAACCGAAATTGCATGTCCGCAGTTTTTAAAAATTTTTAATTCAGAATGACGTATGTGTTGAGCAATTATTTTAGATTGCGATGGCGGACAAATCCAATCTTCTTGTCCTGCCAATATTAATGTAGGGCAGGAAATTTTTTTAAGTGTTGGTATAAAATCAAATTTCCGCAAAAAACCACCAAAGCCTTCGTTGAGGGCTTCAAATGACCAAATCGTATTAGATTTGCTAAAATTCATTTTGCGATTTTTCTTCGCGGTAGTCGAATAAAGAGATTCCAGGTGTTTAAAAAAATCATTCACATGTTTTGAATTTTTAAAATTACCTGCCCATAAATATTCACACATTTCAATTTGTTTGGTAGTGCCTCGCTCATGCAAAATGCGTTTAGCGTCTGTTGAAAATCGATGGCTAGGGGATGTGGCAACCAGAATTAATTTAGCGACGTGTTTAGGATAACGAATAGCATAACCTTGTGCGACCATTCCCCCATACGATGTGCCTAAAATACAAATTTTTTCTAAACCCAGATGTTTGCGCAATTCTTCAATATCTTCAATATTATTTTCTAACGTATAATCACTTTGCTTGGTCTTTTTACTCCGCCCGCATCCCCGATGATCGATAAAAACCAATTGAGCAACGTCTTGTAATTCCAAGGAATGTTGCTTGAAGCGCAAATGATCGCCGCCTGGTCCGCCATGCAACATAAAGATCACGGGTCTCTCAATGAACTCTTTGCCTTTGGGTTCTAACTGCATACCTGCGATATCAAAATAAAGCTCTGTTCCGCGTATTTTTGCTTTCATGTCTTCATGACTCAAATGATGGAGTGCCGCCTATGATACTGAAAAAAGTAGATCCTAGCGATGCTTTCCCCTGACACACGCGATCTAAATATTGCATCCTTTGGGCGGCTATGCGTAATAAATACCCGCAAGGACGTCTCTATATAACATAATTAAATTTTATAAATAATGAGTATTATATATTGGAGGGGCGAACCTATATATTTGCCCTTCGCTTAACTTCGAGCTGGCGTCGCAAGACGATCTCATAAAAGCTATCAAATTTATATTGCTTAATAATTTGTAATTCAATACGCTTTTAAGTTTTTCGAAAAGGGAGGCGGCACGGATGTCACTAAGCTCTGGCAATACAAGAAATTTCGCTGCAACAAATGATACTGATGACTGGAGAATAACCCAAGCTTTAGCAGTCGCATTGTTGAATAAAATTTTTGATCCCTTAAAACATGCAAAAGAAGAACTAAAGCGCCGTAATATGGATATAGGTGACACATTCGGCTGGCATTGCGGAGATATGCGCAGACTTGATCATGTTAGCACCGATGTTGAAAATAGGGCGTGGAGTCTTGAAATGCTTCAGCACCGATCAAGGCAAGACGGGCTAGGCCAATTTGAGTCCATGTGTTACATGAGCACCTATGAAACAATACATAAGCTTGATAAATTCCCAGACCAATTTCCAGTTAACGCCAATCCTAAGGCAATTCATTATTTTGCGCCTTCACCAAAATACCTTCGCGGTAGTTACCATCAAGCTGTCAAGATACATACTGATTTGAGTTTAAGTTTTCAAGACATTCGTAAATTTTTATTGAATAACAACAATGAAAACCTTAAAAAGTATAATCTTAAATTGAGTCAGCTGATAGACGATAGAGATTATATTAGCGATAAAAATGGATATTGTTACACAATCCATGATCCACGTATTATTCAAGAGCTCGCTGCAATAGCAAAAAAGCTCGGGCTGAAACTACCATCACCCTTACCCGAAACAAAAGAGCCAAGAGCTTCATGCGTAATGATAGTTTCTGCCAGTGAACTTTCTTCAACGAATTTAGTACCCTTAGTGCCACAACAAGCCGAAAGAGTGAAGCCGTTGGAAAAGAAACGGGAAGAACATTGGTGTTATAGATTTTTTCGTCCGGTGACGGGATTGTTTTCTGTATCGGCGGAACAAAAAAGTGAGAAGAATGGATTGTTAAAAATGAACCTTAATTAATAACAAATTAACTAAGAATGATTACATGTTTAGTTAAGAAAAGAGAATCAGCCTGAATCACGTAATATTCTCTTTTCTTGTTTATTGTTTTTTCTCGGAATAGTTTTATGCTGCGGATAGAAAATTTGCGGCAATTTTTTTAATAATTTCACGGTAAAGAGTGGGTCTGACTGACCGATGTAATTCAATAATTTTACGTGAAAGCAGCATGGAAGGATTATTGTTATTCCCAACTGTTATTTCGTAGATCACATCTTCTGGCGACTGAGTATAGTATGCAATTCCAGATAATGTGTATTCTTCAGTTAATAAAATATCATTTATAATACATCGTAAAAAATTTCCTTCCAACATTTCACACTCCATTTCTGCATTAAATTTCATTATACGAAAATAATTTCTGTATCCGTCTTTGATGAATTCCCTGAGTTCATCGCATACACGTGTAAAAATTTCTGCTTCCAAAATAATAACTTCTTCTCTAGCAAGTTTATCTGGGTTGATCCCCATAATTTGACATAACAACTCCGTCGCTGGCATGCTTTGTCCTTATCATTTCCATTGAAAAATATATTTATTTAATTTAGTGCGCATATTAGATTTCTAAAAAATAATTTTAAGCGAGTAAATTGCCGAATTTTTACTGTTAGATTCTGTGAATCGCAGACAGCAAATAACTGGATAGTGAATTTTTAATGCAGGTAGTTTTGGATATCAACGTTGTGCGCATTTTGAGTTAGCCAAAGTTAGTTGTCAATAAATATTAGTCATTATATTGCTTATATGCCATTAAAATATCATCTCCTTCCAAATTAAAGAGTTGAATATTCACTGATGAGCATTATAATATCACCTCAAGTAGTGACTCATTTAAACACAAATGTTGTTTATTTTTAATCTTGGACTTTATATGCTCATAACTTATGAGAAACTAAGCAGCAATTTAAATTTACTTATGGCAAAAGCTCGTCTTAATTCAAATGAATTAGCGCGTCGAACAGGTATACCTGCAAGTAGTATAAAAAAAATTCGTAATAATAATAATTCTAATCCCACGCTAGCGACACTTACTCCAATTGCAAACCACTTTTCTATTACTATCAGCCAACTGATTGGCGATGTTTCTTTATCTGAATGTGAAAATATGAATGATCGGATTGGCGATGTGTATTTCAATAAGTACGTTTCTATTCCGATTGTTTCATGGGATGACACCATTAATAGGGAAGACATCGTAAAAAACAATCCTGAGACTGTAATTGCTGGACATGCATGCAGTAAAAACGCTTTTGCTTTATATGTTAAAGAAGATTCAGGGAAAGTTTTTACAAAAGGTACATTATTAATTATAGAACCCGCAATAATTCCTGGTCAGAATGATCACATCATTACATATAAAAAAGACCAGCCGCTACCCTGTATTAAGACTATTTTAATTGAAGACGGCGAGGTTTTTTTGAGGTCAATGTTGGTTGATTCGCATGTTGTTCCAATGAGTGATGAATATAAAATACTTGGCGTGATCATAGAATATCGTAAGGCTTTGAGATGAGTAATGCCTGATGACTCGTGAAATAAAGTTTAGATTGTATGATTTATTAAAAAGTCCAACAAACAATTAGTTGCTATTTTTTGGCCAGGCATACAATAAATTAAGGTCCTTAAAATGTCGACAATAATAGACATCACTAACGTCATAAGATAGGATCCAAAAAATTTTAAGTTTGGAAGAGTATAAAAATGTTTACACTGCCAGTGTTTTATCATCCGTCTACAATTGTTACTGTAGATGACGACGTGTTATTCCTCAAAGCAATTTCACAGCTAATAAAATCCAAATTTAAAATTAAAACGTTTCAGGAACCCACTACGTGTATAGATTTTTTAGACACGTATGTCTCACCACTTTCAGAAACGGTCTTTTTAAGGCCATGCAAAGAGTATGAGCATTATGATTCACTCACTAGCTCTCTCGTTGATTTTGATGCGTCTGGTCTATATTCTTTAAAACAAAATTCATGTCGCTTTGATGAAATAAGTATACTTATCGTTGATTATAACATGCCTGAAATGAATGGTATCGAGCTGTGCCAAAAAATCAGTGCATTACCTATCAAAAAAATTCTTTTAACTGGGCAAGCAGACAATCGTGATGCTGTAGATGCATTTAATAATAAAATTATCGATTGTTTTATGCGGAAAGATAGTCCTACGCTCGTTGCGGATATTCAGTCGTATGTTGCAAGACTGTCCCGAGAATATTTTCATCAGCGTACTTCTGCTCTTATGGCGCATCTTGAGGTTGATCAACCCATTCCACTTTCTGATCCAATATTCACCCAATTTTTTGATGAATGGTGCCAAGAAAACTCTATTAGAGAATACACGTTGATAGATAAAAACGGCAGTCTATTAGTTATTGATGATAATGACCAGCATGCGTTTCTAGTTGTGCATACAGAGAGAACGCTGCGCTCATTTGCTGAGGTAAACGATGATGTTGCTGAGGCTGAGCTCTTGCTAAGTGATGTTAAAAAATTTAGGAAAATTCCATTTTTTGGAGTCGGTAAAGAAAGCTGGCAGTTCTCCCCAGATAAATGGGCGCAGTTTTTTTTCAAGCCAAATGTACTTGCGGGAAGAGAAAATTATTATTGGGCAGTATCAAAACAAATAATGGAGTGAATATAAATGAGTAATCATTACGTAAGTAGTTGGAAGCTTTATAAATCACAGCATCAAGATATTAATTTTGATTTTGATTATTATCTTGATTTATGTAAGGGCAGCAGAACATTAGAACTCTTCGCTGGATTTGGCCGCTTGACAAATTATTTAATTATGCAAAAAGTAGATATTGAAACAGTCGAATTAGAGCCAAATTTCGCAAAATATATCCAACTTCCGCAAGAAAAAAATCATATCTGTAATGTGCTAGATTTTAATCCTATAGGCAAGTTTAATCGTATTATAGCTGCATATAACTCTTTTTGCTTATTTACCAAAACAGATGAAACATTTCTTTTTTTCAAAAAAATAGATTCCTGGTTGGAAAAAGATGGGATAGTCTCTCTGAGCTATTTTCATCCTGATTATTGGGAAAGATATGCTGGCGAAAAAGATCATTTCGATCACGAGGGAGATATCATAGAGCATCATAGTGAATGTGACTTGACTAAGAGAAATAATGAGTTAGGGATTTGGATTGATATTTATATTCACGCAGATAAAGAGCTTCGCTATGAATACCCAACACGAATTTATGAATCTACTGAAAGTCTAGCTTCATTTTTGAAAGGCACATCATTAAAAATAATTGATGTTTTATATGATTATGATAAACCGAATCCACAGTATCCGGGATGGATAGAATTCGTGTTGAAAAAAACAATTTAAGCCATAAAAAAATATGTTGATACTCTATTTCGTTCATTTTATGAATGAATGTCATCAGGCGTGAGCGAAGCTTGCTTTTATAATTCATCAAGGTCAATTTGACTGGATCATGCGGACAAGCAGTGGTACGACGGGCGGGCACGAGGTGTAAATGCTTACAAAGGAATCGAACGCGAACTTATGTATAAAGCTAACAAACAAATCTCATTCTCATAGTTATTTTGCTCTCAGGTAACCATCAAGTCCATCTATGATAATTAATTATTTATTATAATCAGTTGCCTATACAATAAGAACGACGTTGCCATAAAAAGCAGCTGTAATATCAGAATAATTAATGTTGCAAATGATCTATGACGCAACTACAATCGCTCAAAAATTTCAATGACAAATAATGGTAGATAATTAACGATTTCTTGCGTTGGTATTTATCAAACAATCCGCAAAGAGACTGAGCAACCTTGTTGCTGTATAGACAATTTCAACTTTGACTATCAAGCATGCAAATTTTACAAATCAACCAACGGTAAGCCCAACTCTATGTACTGGTAACGATTATTATTTTCACGAGGAACTAAGCAATAATAAATTTTAATATTTCGGTGTCTGTATTATATGGTCATTTGCAATCATTTTTATCGCCAAAAAAATAAAATATACAGGATATAAAATGCAAGGATTAATAATTACTCTTAAAAAAAACACAGTGTTGATACTACTCATTTGCTATTTACTTTGCACAATTAGTTATGCCGCTAGTCCATTTAGCAAGCCCTTCGCGGTTGGATTGACAACCTTTGTAGGCGAGTCAGGAATGGATATCTTGATCTTTGCCCTATCCCTGCTAGGTTATCGCAAAGCAGACAAAAAAGAGCGTCGATTGCTTAGCGTAATTGCAACAGCATTTTTTTGCGAAATTTTTGCTGATGGATTTTATAATTTGATACAAAATATTTTGAATATTTCCAATCCCTCAGCAGTTATTGCCTCACTCTATGAAATTCCTTTGTTGGCATTCTTATGCTTGCAGGCTTCGCTGTGGTGGAGGTTGTTTGCTGAAGCAAATGTTAATATGAGGAAAAAAAGAACACCGATCCATGCTTATGCTCCTTTTATAACTTCTTCATTGCTTGTAATTGGAATATTTGTATATTTTGCTGATTGGAAGATAGATCGACTATCTAGCGAAGGCCTCTACCAACTTGCGGATATTTTAGTAGAAGCAGCGGGTTTTGCACTTGTATCAATCTGTCTTGGCACATCCAAAAATAAACCCCTATCTTGCATCGCTATGGGCTTTCTCATTATTGTTTTTTCTAATTATATGATCAGATTACCGGTTCTTACACTTGCTGCTATCCAAAATAGCCCCTTTGAATTTACATGGATAGGGGGCCAATTATTAGTATTTTATGGCATTACTCATTTAAATGAAGATACATCTGGTAAATCGTCAGAAAATTGGTGTTATGGCGCAGATAGTTTACAGTCTCAAATTGCCGTAGGTAGCTTTGGTCTGGGCTTATTAGCAATTATGCTATTTTCATTTTTTGTAAAATATGCCACATACTCAACTTTATCTGATGGAAATTTGCTGAAATATCTTCTTCCTGTAATGATAATACTTTCAATTATAACTGTTATTCTTAGCTCCTATTTTTCAAAAAAATTATTAAGACCACTTAAAGAGCTGGAAGATACCATAGAAACTTATTCACTCCATGAAGGTTTTATTGATTCTAAACTTAATTTTCATGATGATTATGGTATACGCGAATACGTTGAGCTAAAAGCATTTATAAAAAAAGCACTCCTATCATTAAGTGAAAAATTTACAGTTGAACGTGAAATATCAATCTTAGCCGCGAGCGTTTCACACGATATTGCATCGCCTTTAGCGGTGATGGAAATGACTATAAGTAAATATGAGAAATTATTTCCATTAGATGCTCAATCCCTATTAAAAGATTCGATTCAAAGAATACGAAACATTGCCCATACTTTACTTGAAAGATATCGCAATCCTACTAATGGCATTGTGCCTATTATGTTGAATATCAGAGATAATCAAATCCCGTGTTTTGTATTTTTGCAACATATAACTGAATGGGCCATCTCACAAAAGTACATTGAATGGACGGCGCACTCTTGCGAAGTAGTACTAAAAAATAACCTTAATATAAATAGCGGCTGGCTATTTATCGTACCTGAAAATCTTAAACGAATTATTTCTAATTTGCTTAACAATGCTTATGAAGCATTACGAACAAAAAGAAAAATTGAAATAACTATAGGCGCCGAAAATAATTCATTCTTGTATTTATTAATTTCCGATTTTGGTTGTGGAATTGCTCCAGAACATTTGGAAAATGTTTTACATGGAAAAAGCTTAAAGCACTGTGGAAAAGGATTAGGATTATCAAATGCTAAAGCCTATATTGAGTCAATGAAGGGAAAAATACTTCTCACCTCTCACCTGAATGAAGGAACACAAGTAAAGCTCTTATTTCCTGCGGATCTTGCTCCATCTTGGCTTCCAAAAAATATTTTACTGCACAGCAACTCTTTTGTTATTGTATTGGATGATGAAAATATATGTCCATTTTGGCGCAATCATTTAAAAGCACTTGGAATAAATATCCGCTCCTTCACTCATGTCAGTCCTTTACTAACTTGGTGCGCGGATCATCAAGAAATTTTAAATCGTGCTGTTTATTTATTTAATTATCATTTGCAAGATCCATTATGGACTGGGCTTACACTGTTAGAAAAACTACAAGCGGGACCGCGAGGCTATCTAGTTACGAATACAGCAGAAGAAATTTCAATACAACAGCGCTGTGTGCAGCTTGGTATTTGGTTGGTACCCAAAAAATTGATACGAGAAATCGCACTAAAATTCAATGATTCTTAACTAACTTAACAAGAGAAAATAAATGAAAAAAATAATTTCAATCAATCCTGCAAATGGCACTATTGTTGGAGAAGTTCACGCCTCACATTCCAGCGAAATCACAGAAAAGATAAAGCGCGCACGCGCTGCGAGCGCAGCATGGAAGGCGATAGGTGTAAAAGAGAGGATCAAAATTTTGCAACCCTTAGAAGCCCTATTCAAAAAGAAGCAAAATGAAATTGCTTTGCTTACCACGCATGAAATTGGTAAACCAATTTCTGAAAGCCTGGATGATTTTTATGGTGATTTTATATATCTAAATGATTTTTTTACTAACGGTGAAAAATATATTGCAGATGAAATGGTATTCGAGAATGAAAATGCTATTCATCGAATTGTTTATGAGCCTCGAGGTGTTGTAGCTAGTATTGCACCTTGGAATTATCCATTTGGAAATTTTATCTGGAGCGTTATTCCAAATCTTATTGTTGGAAACACCGTTGTATTTAAGCATTCAGAAGAATGCCCTATCGTTGCCAAGCTGCTTGAAGAAGCTTTATTGTCATTAAAAAATTTACCTGAAGGTGTCTTTTCGGCCATTTATGGAAATGCTGAAGAAGGCGCGCTCTTGACTTCACAACCTGTTGATATGATTTGGTTTACAGGGAGTTCATCCGTTGGGCGGGAAATAGCGGCAATCGCTGGGAGTAAACAAATAAAAGCCGTGTTGGAAATGGGCGGATCTAACCCAGCTATCATTTTGGAAGGTGAGAATATAGACAATGTCACTGAAAGGCTATACAAAGGCAGATTCACCAATTGCGGTCAAGTTTGTGATGCTATAAAGCGCGTGCTTGTTCATCATACCCTATTTGAAGAAACTGTAGAGAAGCTTTCACAACGAATTGAAAAAATAATAATTGGCGATCCTACTGATAAAGAAACTGAATTAGGACCACTTGTCTCAGTTCGCCAACTTAAAGTGCTTGAGTCACAGGTTGATGAGGCCATTGAAAAAGGAGCCACTCTGGTTACCGGTGGGAAATATTTACAAAAATTCTCCGGTTTCTATTACTCGCCAACAATATTAACTAATGTTAAAAAAAATATGCGTATCTGGCAGGAAGAGATTTTCGGACCAGTACTACCGATCCTTTCGTTTGAAAATGATGAGGAAGCCATTCAATTGGCCAATGATAGTCCGTATGGATTAGGCGCTGTAATTTTCTCAAAAGATATTGAAAGGGCGCGAGATATAGCTAGCAAACTCGAGGCAGGGTGTATTGATATTAACAATGGAAGTCACTGGCAACCTGGCACTCCATTTGGTGGCTATAAAGCATCAGGAATGGGGCGTGAACATGGCCGGCATGGCTTTCAAGAAATATGCCAGCTTAAAGTTATTGCGGAAGGTTAGTCGATGTAATGGCATGGTAATTACAGCAAAAAAGAGTAACCAAAAAACACCTTTTATTTTCTTTGCTTGACGTATTCCAGATAAATATGGCTGGATTTCTTGAAGAAGTGTAGATCGGTTGGGTCTTGCTCGTGTCGTGCTTTTCATTTTCTGCGAAATCTTGTTTTGTCCCGCTTAGTTCTGCTTAAGATCGAACAAATGCCGCCAATGCCGTGTAGTTTTGCCTATCAGCATTTCGAAGCGCAGCAATATATTGTTTGCGTGCTGAACCTTCTGCCTCAAGTTTTTGCTTGCCCCATCAAAATCTAGTTTGGCCCACTTGTACGAGCAATAGGTCGGTCATCATGCGCGCATGTCGACCAATTATGGCATGAGTATCTATATATTTATTTATAGTCCTATTTGAAAATGCTATATAAATATAAACATTTAATGAGGAAAGATGCATATATTTATAGGGCAAATACTGTAACAATTTGAAATTTATAGTATTTTATATAGGAGAGAGCGAGGATTAAGTATAGCCTAACTCTCTATTTCTTATATTTGATAAAGTTGCCTGATTAAACAGATTGTCTGCGTCTAACTGGCTTTGCAGAAACAATTCGATCTGTTCCTTTCACTTCTTTCACTTTAAACAATGTTTTCACGAGCGGACGAGAACTAAAATGCTGTTGCGTGCTGGTAATGTGTTTTTCTTCTATTAATGGGGATTCACGTTGCTGTATTTGTTGTTTTATTAATAACTCATTTTGTTCCTTGAGGTAAGCATTATCAGCGTGCAAATAACGCAGCAATGCCTCATTTGAGAAAGGACGTTCCTTGAGTGGTTCATATTTAAAAAACTTATCTAAAGCCCCGCGTATTTCTTGAGAAAGAGTGCCAATAAGGAAATCATCTTTTGCAAAGAATAATTTATCGATCGCGGCTAAAAATGGCTGAACAAATGTGAGTTCATTATTGGATTTCTTAGCCATATCGCATAACTTTTTTAAGTGTGTTGATAGCTGGGCATCTAATTTAAAAATAAGCTTGCTGACTAGTTCTAAGTCATTCGATTGGATTACTAAAGCAAAAAGCGGATCAAACAGCTTAAAAGAGTCATTTAAGTGTAAGAATGAGAAAAATCGCTTCACTATGTTTAGGGCATCTTCGAGCGCTATTTTCTGATTTTGATAATCGATGATAGCGCCTCTTGCTATGTAGGCTTCGTTAAAACGTTCAATACAATCGAACAAATGATTATATTGTGGATAGGCAAAATAAAGCCCAATTGTAGTTAAATCCCAATTTAGTTCGATCTTGTAAGTTGCATTCAGATAGGGATTAATAAAATCATCCACTAAGACTTTAAGTAAATTCATCACTTGAGCTTGATCAATATATTTATTTTTATGCGCGTGAATACATTGATTAATTAAAAAATAACACTCGCCTTGATACCAAGGATCGTTTGCCATCTTGAGCTCCCAAAGATGATTCTTGCACAGTTCTTTCAGTTCATCAGGCATATAGAAATTAATGGCTTGTTGACACGCCAATAAAAAATCAGGTTTTTCTCCATACCATTGCAAGGCAAGCTGTGGGAACAGGCGGTTTCTATGCTGAATAGCTGTTTCCATAGCCAAATTAAATTCTTCTTTTGATGAGCCGGCAATAACACTTCCTTCAGGGAAGCGTGCTTTGAGAATCAATTTCAGACATTCTTTTTTCTTCTCTAATAATTTAGCATCTTGAGTTTTGCTTTCTTTTTCTTCTGCATCTGCATCAGAAAAACTGAGAGCATGTATAAGCGCAGTCTTTCCTTGTTTATCTTTATGATCTAGATTTGGCGATGTTTTGTGCCGCTGAATTTGTCGCGCGGAATTCAGTAGCCATTTGATAGTTTCTTGATTTGGATTTGAGTGTGTAACAGCAACAATAGCAGGGGTTTCTCCTTGATCATCGAAAGGATCTATACCTAGATGAGGATATTTTTCAAATATAGGTTTGAATAGAGAATCAATTTGTGAATAAGTTTCGTTTCCGGTGGTTTGACGAATAGCCTCAGTTATAGATTGAATGGGGCGGCGTGGAGTGCTCATGATGAAGTTCCTTCTATTGTCATTTTCACTAGCGAATAGACTTGAAATGGCTGATTTGTTTTTTCTAACAAAAAATTAGAAAATATAATTTGCATTGATTTTACGATGAAAGCAATGAATTAATAATAGTCTGACAAAAAACATTTGCTGCTATTGAAATTACACTATCATTAAACTGAAATTGATTGGTATGTACGGAGCTCGCTGATTCACCTGCACCAACCAAGAAAAAACATCCTGGCACATGACGCAAGTATTCTGAAAAATCTTCTGAGGCAATCATGCTTTTATCAAGCGTTTTAACTTTTGTATCACCATAAATTTCTTTTGCCACATTAAGGATTAGATCAGATTCTTTGGCAGTATTAATGGTAGGGGAGTGAAAAGGTGTGAATGAAATATTAATTTCTGTTTTGGCGCCAGCAATGTTGTTGCAGATTTTATTTATACTAAATTTAATTTTTTCTAAATCATTTTCTGTTTCGACATAATACACACCAACTATATGCCCTTTATCGGACATGCCACGTTTAAATTCACCGCTATTAAATGAAATAATATTTAATACTGTTGTATTCTGATCCAAGCTCAGCCTTAACTCATCTAAAGCTGTTATTAATTGAGCGCCTATCGTGACAGGATTGATTGCATTTTGTGGCTGAGCTGTGTGGGCGGGTTTTCCATTAATTGTAATTTCAAACCGTCCATTCCCAACTAAAATTGTTCCTGCTTTTGTGGCTACTATTCCTTCGGGTAATCCAGGCCAATTATGGAAGCCATAAATTTCATTGATGGTTGGGTTTTCTAAAACTCCAGCATCAATCATTGCGGTTGAACCTTTGCCGCCTTCTTCTGCGGGTTGAAAAATAAATTTAACCTTGCCGCATAATTCATCCTTGATTTGATGAAGAGCATATGCGACAGCAAGTGCTGTTGCGCAATGTCCATCGTGTCCACAAGCGTGCATTTTTCCCGGGTGTTCAGATCGATAAGCAAAATCTTCTGGTTCTTCTAGTGGAAGAGCGTCCATATCAGCGCGTAACCCAATAGTTTTGCCAGGTTTTCCGGTATCAAGAATCGCAACAAGACCGGTTTTTGCAATTTCTTTTTTAACGTCATAGCCATAAGACTTAAGTTTTTCTGCAATTAATTCAGCAGTTTTAAACTCTTCATATTTTAATTCAGGAATCTGATGTAATTGTTTTCTGACATCAAGAATTTCAGGCAATATTTTTTGTATGTGGGTGTTTGCTTTGATCACTTTTAGGGTCCGAAAGTTAGTGGAAAATTCGTCTATATTTCCGTTATATTAACCCAAATTTGCCATTCTTTGACTTTGCCGCTGTCAAGTTTATAGAGATTCATCACATCGAGCCTAACCTGTACACCGGCGGGTACGTGCTTATAATACATGGCATTTTGTTCTACGCGAAAGGCTATGCGATTTTCATCTGCGATAACATCCTTTATCTCGCTTTTTAAATCTTTTAATATTTTTTGCAAATTAGGTAAGCGTGATTTCAAATCGTTCAAGTCTAATTGTTTTGACATGGAATGATTAAACATTATGAGATCTGGAGCAAAATATTTATCAAGCATCTCTTCGTTTCCGGGTACAAATGCGGTTACGAAGGAATCGAATGCGAATTTATGTGCAACAATCAACGCTTCATTACTCATGGTTATTTTACCTCTCGGGTGTAAGTTCGTCAGCTTGTTAGGGGCAAGTCTGAACATTGGTAATTAATATAAAAAAATTTGAGTTCATATAAATCAATTGTGACAAGTGTTGCTGGCAATGTATTTGGCTAGGAAAATAGTCCTATTTACTTGCGCCAGTTGGAAATATTTATGCTGTTAGTTCAGAACTAAAGCGATTTAAAAAAAATAAGTGAAGATTCGAGTATATATTCAATTTATCATTTCGCAGAGGAAAATTAATGGAATGCTTTGGTGAATTTTCAAACGCTTATGTTCAGACTTGACCCTGTGATTTGCTGGATATAGCATAGAAACGAATGAGGATGCACTTCGTAGGAATAAAATATGAACATAGTGCTAAAAAAAACAATTGAACATTGGGGATACCTTCTTCCCTACGTGCATGTTCCTCGCAATGAATCTAATTATGAAATATTGTTAGATTTTGTCGAGAAGCTTATGCAGGTTTCGCGTCAAACAAAAGATGAGCATGTAACAAGCCTTTTAAAATTGGTTGCAAAAAACATAGTGGAATATGAAGCTCGTCGATTTCGAACAAAATCAGTATCTCCTCTTGAGAGGCTTGAATTTCTAATGGAAGAACATAACCTTGGGCAAAGTGATTTACCAGAAATTGGTGGCCAATCGCTTGTATCCAAAATATTGAGCGGTGAGCGACAATTAACAGTTGAACATATTCAAAAATTATCAAAACGATTTGGTGTTTCATCTTCTGTTTTTATTGAAGGCAGGGATGATTATAAAGGTAGCGAATATTGTAGAAGCGTAATGTGAGAGTGTAACCGAGCGAAATTAATTTTTGCAAAAGATGAGCATATGATAACGCTCCTGGAATTACTAAAAGAATCTGTCTATTGCGAGCGCTATAGCGATTTAAAAGAAGCAAGTGAAGATGCAGTTAAGTTATATATTCAATGGAAAATTTTGAAGAGCAAAATAAATGGAATGCTTTAGTAAATTTTCAACCGCGTATGCTCACAGACTCTCTGCTGAGTCTGTAAATTTTCCTGTGTAAACGGTCATAGTGTACTATAACGTAAATTTTTATGGACTATGACTATGAAAGTAGAATTAATAGATGAATTGCTAAAGGGCTGCACGACTCAAGAAGATGTTT
>JBDTIZ010000305.1:0-5546 GCA_039936115.1 Gammaproteobacteria bacterium | reverse complement strand
GGCGAACACACAGGTTCGCCCCTACAAAAGCAAAAAACGACGACGGACAAGCCGCGGGGCCACAGCGGGCGGAAAAATTTTATTTCAATTGTCTATCACATTCTTCTAAACGCGATCATTCCGTTATCGATGATTCAAATACATCTGATCAGGTTTTCAATCGAATAAAAGCGTTTTCCAAAAGATTACTATCAAAAGTATTTTTATTATTTATATTGTAGTTATTAGCAAGATCTTGGCGATCACTTTCAATAATTCTATCATCAAAAAATTCTTCCATAATAGAAATTACCGCATTTAAAATGGGTCGTACAATAGTATCTGCGGCAGGACAACGCCTAGGGCCTGTTGAAAATAAGGTATGTGCTTGCGCAGATGTTTGTAAATATACAACCGAATTTTCTGCATACTGCACAGTATCATATTCGAAAGACTTACTCGTATAGCGAGGCACCATAGGAGTCGAATTAAAACTATTTATGGCAGCTGAAACATACACACTTCTTTCTTTTTCACTTAAATGATCGAAATCCCTCTCCTCTAACATCTTTTTTATGATTCGTTTAGCTAAATTTGTCATAGGAATGGAGAGAACTGTCGATGGCAGCAATACAGACAATAAAGTTTTAATATAGGGATGTTGCAATTCTATTTTTAATTGAGAATTTTTGAGATCTTTCAAAAAAAAATGTTGTTTTTCAGGGTTATTTTTTAATTCCGGATGTTGATTAACAAGGTGATCTACTAAATGAGAAATAAAATAATTTGATTCGCCTTGTTTATGTTTTTGTAAGGCAACTAGTATTTGATTTATATTAGTGTGAAATAAGTTATCTGCCCAAGTGAAAAATTTTGCTTGCGCCTCTTTAAGCTCTATTTCATCTTTTGATTGATTACGTGAGAATGAATCAATTTGACTTACAGTTGCTAGACCTTCTTTTAATTCACCGGTTACGACAAAACCAAACATCGCGCGCAGAGTCATTTGCTGGATGACAGACTCCATTACTTGTTGATATCGAAGACTGTCCAATCCTGATGTTTCTAAGAGTTCTTTTAAAATTATGTTTAATGCTTCAATAAACTTTTGAGGTTTAAAATGTGCAACTAATTTCTTACGGTGCATTACGGCAATCTCACCTGTGCTTGCAGTAAAAAATGCACTCCCATCACCTAGTAAATGATGAAGTTTTTTATAGGGCTTTCTTGCATCTTGTTGCTGGTCTAGCAGACTTAGTAATTCTCTAAATTCAGTATCTGATTCGGGTGTTATTCTGTGGAACACCCCATTAGCTAAGTCAACACTTTTAGTCTCCGGAGGAGAAGCAGGCACTGTTTTTTTAAAAAAGCTTTGAATTGTTGCGGAAACATAAGCTTGCGCATTTTTAATAATTTTCTCACCATAATGTGTTTTTCTAGATGCGAACATAAGTCTTCGCCCCCTATCAATTTTAGAGTGACGATATTATGCCTATAAAAAATTAAGGCAATATTAAAGTGGCATTATTTTACAAAAAAAATATCTAGATACTAATAAAAACCGTAAGTTAGACCAGAAGGCTGCAAGCAGATCATTAAGTTAAGCATTAATAAATCCTTAAGCTATGTAAGTTATAATTCTGCAACTTTCTATCTATTCAAATAGTAATGAGATCTAATATGGCAAACTCACGACCGACAATTGAACAGCAATTTCTCACTAGATTAGGTCAGAACTATAATCTTGTCACACTAACAGGATTACCTACGGCCTTAGTAAATCTAATTGTTGAATACTGGCACCATTTGCCTGATGGCCTAAGATGTCCGGTAAGCGGTGAAATTTTAACGGATCCTGTCGTTATTCTTCACCCACATATCTTTCCTCTGCTTTATAATAGACAATCAGTAATAGATGCAATTGCTAATAATGAGCTTGCGCGTTTTACAATTAATGCACTTAATCAAGATACGTATATAGTTACTCAACCTGGTGTTAATTTTAATAGCTTAGCTGGGATAGCTGCGATGGCCCGAAGCAATGGCTCTCACATTAGCGTGTCATTTGAAATTGAACGTGAACGCAGAAACGCAGGAGATGTTTTGCAACCACTGTTTTCGTCTCAACCCATTATGGCGAGAATTCCTGAAAGACCATCAGTGCGAGACTTTCTATCCTTACCACGCTCAACACGTCTCTCAAGAGCAATATATACAATGAATAACTGGTCGTTATCAATATTTCCCTTATTGATCCCAATGTTTTTTGGTTTGGCCTATAAACAAAACCCACAACGAGTATTAGAAATACTATTTCGGTATTCTCAAAATTGCGTTATCCAATATAATGCAATCCAACACCTCAGGCTTCATCAAAATTATAATAATCGTTTCCGTTATTTGAGACAGGGATTAGCTGCAGTAATTGTGGCTGATTCTGTGGTTATGAATGCATCTTTTATTATACCGAGAGCACTAGTAGCCTATCCAGCTAGCAACTTGCTTTTAGGTGCAGCATTTAGCACGGCGTTTGCATTTCCTTATTTAGCAACGAGCAATGCAGTTCTACAAGATATTGTAAGAGGGCGATTCAGGGAACAAATAAAATCCTTAGCAACTCTCACCCCATTAGCATTACTCATGTTAGCTAGTATTCTTTACCAAACACGTAAAACATATATTTTTGATAATGATCAGCTAAATTTAGCACTATCCATTTTAACGCCATTGATTCACTTACCTTATTCATATTTAAGCGTACGAGAGACTGCGAATACTTTGGCTAACACAAGAGAATATATTAGACATCCAAGCAGATTACTACAAAATCCTAGTGATACTTTTGCTGAAAGAAATGAATCAATTCCAGCTTTTGCATCACGCAATTTACTGCGACTTTTTGCCGCTTTATCAGCAGGTTTTCTAATGTATGCTGCAACTGAAAATCCTCTTGCCGCTATACTTGCTTTGTGTTCTGTTTACATGCAAGGTTCGCTGATGTATGGCATAGGTACAATGGATAGTCGTTATCGTCTATTACCACGTCCAATTGCGCCAGCTTTGCCCGCCCCAAATAATGATGACGTGACTCCTCTCGCAAGCATTATGGTGACTCCTCTTCATATAGAAGAAGAAAAAAAAGATGAAGCTAAGGATGCAGTCAATTCGGTCTTCCGTTCTGACTCGCCTAGAGAGTTCAAAGAAGAAAAAAGATCGCTTGATGAACCAAGTGATGACCTAAATATTCCATTATTATCACGGAGATTTTCGTAGCTTGACAGCTTCACGGTAATTTATAATTGACAAACATCAATTATTTATATTAGTTTAGCGATATCAAGAAAATCTTTTTATAGCTGTTCTCGCCTTCCTGAGCTATAAGTAACTGGATTTTCGATGAAGGCTCTTACTCAATTTAGGAGCTTTCATTCATGCAACGAAATTTATTTTTTCAAAACACTAATGCTCATCACTCCATTGCCTCATACACTCAAGCCTTAAGAGCAAAACAGCTCGATTGGTCTGATTATGTATTGTTATCTACAAAAATAATCAGCGAAATTATTGGGCCTTCCAGTTTCGCACAATTGAAAATAGTTAGAATTTGTTACTTGAAAAATCAAAAAAAATCTGCGATTAAAGAACTTTTAGCTATTTGTGACCGGCATAACGACGAATCGCTGAAGTTGATTAAACAAAAAGTTGTGACATTACTTGATAATCCTCTTGCGCAAGAAAGTCGGCGTTATTTCGAGACTCGTTTTTCTCACGCTTTATGGAGATCTCTAAAGATCGAAGAGTTTGCCAGTCTCTCTAAATTAGCTGTCTTAATTAAAGAAATTGATCCAGAGATAGAAATTCCTGTCATGGTAACAAACCACGAAGACGCTGAATTAGTCATTGATCGCATGGAGAAGTGTGAACACGATCTTGCGATAGCAAAAAAAATAACTACACTGATGTCGTCGTCAGCACTCTATCAGACAAAAGATAAGAATCGTACTAAGAGAAGAATAGAGTCATCACATGTCAGCCTCAGCTACAATCATGGCGTGATGAAGTCGATAGCAAGTAATCCAGTGGATGAGCGTGTTGCAGTATTGACTAATCGTCATCCTGATATATCGATGATTGATAGAAACATTCAGAGAGGTTATTCAGCATCTCGAACAGATGTTCCGTTCGTGAATTCATTGTCTGGACATACTTTTATTCTTGTAGCTCTCCTGGAAATATTTGTCAAAAAATATCATACAAATGATAATCAAGTAACGCTTGCGAAAGATATTCATCATTTACTAAAAATATTTGTGGCATTTACTTGTAAAAGAGGATTCCACAGTTTAGCTGAAATGTTTGATGTGTTAATGGATCCTTCTATCAAAACCGTCCTATCCGCATCAGGTATAGTGATCAATTTTGATTTTTCTGAATCGATTTTAACGAGTGTTTTTGAGCATGCGACTAATCATGCAAAAACACTTTGCTTGAAACGTCTCTGTCACTCAGAGATAAATTCTAAAGATATGAAACAGAAAATATTTACACGCAATAAACCAAGTACTGAAATTCGCACTTTAAAAGTGTTAGAAGATATGGCTTTGCTTCGTTATCGAAAAAATGCGCTGATTATTTTTGATTTAGATAATACAGTCATGAAACCTGTAAACATTAATGATCTTGGTAGTGATCAATGGTTTGCGAAGTTTATCACACAGTGTTTTAACGTCATTTCTAATCGATATGAAGCGCTGAGTACTGCAGTAACAATACGGAATGCGATCCATAAGTATATTCGTATGAATCCAGTCGAATGGAATGTTGCCAACATTATTAAATCTCTACAAGAGGCCAGTATACCAGTGCTTGCATTGACGGCGCGGGGGCCCAGCATTATCGAGACCACTGAAAAGCAATTACAAAGTATCGATGTAGATTTTTCTAAGCAGTGGATAAATACACGTACTCGTATTGAGTTTGATAAGGTAAAGCAATCTTCTCCCGTGTATCAAAAGGGGATTATTTATTGTGATGGCGCTGATAAGGGGGTTTCGCTGAGAATGTATTTGCAAGCTATACGTTTTTCTGCAGACAATTACATCATGGTTGATGATACTGAAAAGAATTTAGTATGTGTCGAAAATAGTGTGAAAGAGTTAGGCAAAAGTTTTGTTGGATTACGATATAGTTATCTTGATAAGGCTATTTCGAGTTTTGACATGTCAAAAGCGACAGCTAAATTATCGCAATTGTCATCGCTTTTTTCTACTGGAGAAAAGTCCGAATTAGAAAAATGTGATGTAGATAGATCATCGAATTCTATTTTGTATGGATCGATTAATCACATTTAATAGATCGACCTATATTTTTTTTGCTACAAATCAAAACAGAGGCTAACTTGACTGGATCCCGCGGACAAGCCGCGGGACGACGGCGGAGAGGAAGTCAGTGCGTCCTTTTTTATTCTAAATAAATGTCTCTAAACGCCGTCGTTGTGCAGATTTTTTTGCTTTTGTAGGGGCGAACCTATGTGTTCGCCCTGCGGCAACATTATTTCTTCGATAGAG
>JBDTIZ010000304.1:0-22460 GCA_039936115.1 Gammaproteobacteria bacterium | reverse complement strand
AAACATCTTCTTGAGTCGTGCAGCCCTTTAGCAATTCATCTATTAATTCTACTTTCATAGTCATAGTCCATAAAAATTTACGTTATAGTACACTATGACCGTTTACACAGGAAAATTTACAGACTCTAATTTTCATGCTGACACAGTAAATGAACGCTCCCTATTCTCTTATTTCATGTGTCTCAAAAAGAAAAATGGCTAATGTACTAGCCGCACCTACCGCTAACTTAGCATGCCTGGATGTGAGACCTTTAAATTTAGCTTCCCTACCATGCCCTGTACCGTAATTATTTCTTAATTCACAAATCCCATGAACAACAGTAAATAAGCTACCAAGAACACTTTTTATCGTTTGAGCAGCAGCTGTCGCATCCGGTATTTCCTTTGGTGTAAGTTTCAACACTTTCGCTGTTTCTTTTAATAATTTTGGCGCATCCCAAGCCTTATCCACTTCTATATTACGTTTTTTTAAAATAGTAATACACATCGTTTCAATTAGCTCCTTTGAAGTACCTATTGCCAAACTAGGATCACTATCAATTGACGCCTCCATTCTGTTTATTTTTTGAATAATATAACTTTCGCTTAATACATTAATAATTTCCGCGTTTCGCGTTACCAAGCACTGATCAGTTGAAAATTTTTGCCTGGCCGAAAATATAGGCTTTTCTGATATCTTCATCTTTTCAATGATCTCGTATCCATCTATAAACAACTGCTCATTGAATAGCTGAAGCAATTTATTAACTTCAGGCATGTCCGTGCGCACAATTGGATGCAGCATTTCACAAAGAAATTGCAAAAATATCGTATCGTCACAATGCAACAAATTTAATCTTTGATCTGTCACGATCCATGAATCATCCCAATCAAAATTATTCACCCGATGCTGCCAGATATCTCCACTTGCATTATCAAACCTACCATCTGTAGAGGGGAGCTTTGATAAGTCAAATATTCTGGATAAAAATGCAGGCTCATCTAATCTTCCATTCCAAGCAATC
Source organism: Gammaproteobacteria bacterium (assembly GCA_039936115.1). Lineage (GTDB taxonomy): Bacteria > Pseudomonadota > Gammaproteobacteria > DSM-16500 > DSM-16500 > DATIJJ01. Next base: position 21,456 of record JBDTIZ010000304.1, on the reverse strand, counting down.
TGCTCTAAAAGGATAAAGTCAAAAATATTTCTTCTTGTTACTTCAGATATTTTATTCATGTTGCTTAACACCTAAAATTCTATTTAATTCAATATGTTGCATGTGTGCTAGCTAGCATAATGAAGCATATCATACTTGCATTTTGTCAGAAAACAAGCTATATTTTATGACAAGAGGATTGAATATGAATACCACATGTAAGATTCAGCAATATGTTCAGAAAACACCACGTGGCAAGCCGTTTACTACAGCTACGCTAATGTGTTTTGGCGCACGAGCAGCAGTAGATCAAGCATTATCTAGACTCGCTAATACCGGACAAATAGTAAGAATAACTCGCGGCGTATATGTACGCCCTGAAGAAAGTCGCTATGTAGGTCAGGTTTTGCCTGAGCCCTTTAAGGTCGTCGAAGCGATGGCAAAAAATACAAATGAAATTATCCAAGTCAGCGGTGCCGAAGCAGCAAGACAACTCGGTCTCTCCACCCAAGTACCGGCTCAACCAATTTTTTTGACGACAGGACAATCCAGACGATTTAACATCGGCAATCTTGAAGTAACCCTCAAACATGTCAGCAGAAAAAAAATACCCTTCCCCGAATCAAAAGCTGGGCTAGCTATTCTAGCGCTATGGTATCTCGGCAAAAACTTAACAACTCCTAAAGCAATCGAAACAATTAAAAAAAAACTGACCCCAAATGAATTTGAGAAATTTCAATCTTCACGAGAACATATGCCTGCATGGATGAGTAATGCAGTATTACAATATAAAAATACGAAGGAAACATAGTGTGTCTGAAGCTTATTTATCATTACCACGAAAAGAACAAGCATTAATTCTTAAAAACTTATCTACAAATACAGATATTAAAAGAGATGCTCTATTATTAGAAAAAGATATTTGGATATGCTGGGCATTAGAATTTTTATTTAAAATGCCAAATAGATTACCGATGGCTTTCAAAGGTGGCACATCGCTATCTAAAGCATTTCGAGTAATCGATAGATTCTCAGAAGACGTAGATATTACTATCGACTATCAAGCATTTAATTGCGGGAACCCCTTTTTAGAAGGGATTAGCAAAACCAAGATAAAAAATATCAGTCTTCAACTGAGAACAATGGTAACACAACATATAAAGAGCGTCATTGCGCCTTATTATGAAAAAATTATATCCGAACAATTCAAAGAAAACGCGCCAACAGTCGAAATAGATGATGATGGTGAAACATTATACCTACACTATCCTTCGGTAATAGAACAAAAAAGCGGATACGTCACTGACAATATACGACTTGAATTTGGCGGAAGAAATTTAACCATACCAAATGAATCACAAACAATTACGACTGATATTTCTGAATATTTAGATAATTTATCATTTCCTATTGCCCACGCAACCGTATTATCGCCACAGAAAACATATTGGGAAAAGATTACATTGCTCCACTATGAATGTAACCGACCCACATTAAAAGATGACGCGGATCGAATTTCACGACACTGGTATGACATCGCAATGTTAGCCAGCCATGACATCGGCAAGCAAGCGTTAATCAATCGTGAGCTTTTAAACGAAGTAATAAAAATTAAAAAAACATTTTATGACTCCGGCTTTGCAAAATATGATGACTGCTTAAATGGAAACTTACACTTAATACCAAACGACGATTATCTTAAGCTACTTAAAGATGATTTTAATAAAATGCTTGATAATAAAATGTTCTACAGAGATCAACCTAATTTTGATTCTATAATTTCCGACTTAAAAATACTGGAACTTAAACTCAATGGAAAATGAAATTGATATAAGTATTATCGCCAAACATGCTGCTGTATTGTTTGATAAATACAAAGTAGAGCATTTGCCAAAAAATATTTTTACAAAGTATATCTATGGATATTCAATCCCAAAAAAACTCTCTTTCGATCAAGAAAAAATACAAAATAAACTCAAATTGATATATTGGGCTGTCGCTAGCACTCAAATAGAACTTGGAAATATGTTAATCGCTATCGAATCATATAATAAATTCAAACAATCGCAAGACGTAAATAATGCTGAATTATCATATTTACTATTTATTCATCATTATTTTTTATCTATAGAATGCATCTATCGTGTTTGGGAAAGAATTTCACGGGTTTTAAACCTTATTCATACTAAGAAAGAAAAACGCAATTGTTATTATCATAAAACAATTACACAACTTGAAAGCTCAAAAATATACCCCACTGCACTAATAGTTGAATTAAATTCCCATCTAGCCGAATGGGAAAAAATAAGTAATGACCGAAACAAGTACTCACATGAATATAGCCGATTAACGCATGGAATTGATTACGATGTTCGAGTATCGCCAATTAAAAACGTACAAGGACAACCTATTTATCAAATAGAGGAAACCAGGCCTATCCTAGAATCGATGTTTAACTTGGCCAAAGAACGATATGACTATCTTAAGAAGCTAGATTCGACGTTAATCAACTATATCAGTCATTTTAACGATGCAACCTAAATAGAAAGGAAACCTATGGATATCAATGAAGTACGTAACCGCATAAGTGAAATGGGAAAATCAGCAGGCCACGGATCAGAAGAAAACTCTAAACTACTCTTTTCACTCCTGATAGCTCTAAACGGAAGCGGCCTTGTTGCATCATTAGCATTTATTGGCACAATCTTGAGCTCCCAATTAAAATTGGGGTATATGCCTTTTTATTGGTGTGTAATTTGGTTTGGTATCGGCCTAACAGCAGGTTTCATCAGCCTTCTTTTTAATTACTTTTATTTCAAAATGGCAGTATCAAGATATGAGAGAGAATATTTATCTGTAGATGCAACTAAAGTTACTACGGTCTTAGACTACATACCGATACTTACTGCACTTCAGACACCAACCTGCGGAATGCAAGTTACTTCATGGCTTAACAAATATCTTCCTGCGCTTTCAGTAACAGCATTTGCTCTTGGCCTATCTTTTGGCATATATTACATAAACATTCTAGGAACACATTTTTAGCCAGAATTACTAGGACGTCGGTTCAATTCCCCCGTCAGCACGGGATTTTTGGGGGCCTAATTGGGGGCTCTTCAGGAAAACCACATTCATTTAATTATTTATTATCAATCAGTTACTTAACCAATATGATAGCCGCCGCCACTTAATTCACTTCCAGTAACATCCAAAAACATCCTAAAGGCCTTGAAATAAAGGCCTTTTTTATTTATCCTTCGTCCTACCATGTCCAATAGATACCCCGCGAAGGTGATACCCCCAATGCCATTAAAAGACGTAACATGCCGCAATGCAAAGCCTCGTGAGAAGGCTTACAAACTCTCAGATGAAAAAGGTCTCTATCTCTTCATCAAGCCAAATGGCACCAACTCATGGCGCCTGAAGTACCGCATCCTTGGTAAAGAGAAGACTCTCTCAATTGGCCTCTATCCAGATGTCAGCTTACAAGCTGCTAGGAATGCACGCGATAACGCCAGAACGAAGCTCGCAGACAAGATTGACCCAGGATTAGCAAAACAAGTATCCAAACGTAGCGCAAAAGAAGCAGCAGAAAATAGCTTCGAAATGATTGCGCGCGAATGGTTCATCAAATTTTCATCTAAGTGGTCGCCCAGCCATAGCGAAAGAATTTTACGCCGATTAGAGAAAGACATTTTTCCGTGGCTTGGTAAGCGTCCTATCGCTGAAATCTCAGCACCTGAATTACTAGCTGTGTTAAGACGCATGGAAAGCCGAGGTGCCATTGAAACTGCGCATCGTGCCAGTCAAAATTGCGGACAAATCTTTCGTTACGCAATTGCTACCGGACACGCAGAACGCGATCCATCCGCTGACTTAAAAGGTGCGATTCCACCACCAAAAAAAGCACATCACGCATCAATCATTAACCCAAGTAAAATTGGCGAACTCCTACGCGCGATTGATGGATATCAGGGGCACTTCGTTACAAAATGCGCATTAAGATTAGCGCCGCTGGTTTTTGTAAGGCCAGGTGAATTACGACACGCGGAGTGGTGCGAATTTAATCTGGCTACTGATGAATGGCGCATACCAGCAGAAAAAATGAAGATGCGAGTTACTCATATCGTGCCACTATCAACGCAAGCAATTGCGGTTATCCGAGAACTTAGATCATTAACAGGTGATGGAAAATATTTATTTCCAAGTGTGCGCAGCTCCAAACGAGCAATGTCAGAAAATACAGTTTTAGGTGCATTACGTAGACTTGGCTACACCAGCGATGAAATGACAGGCCACGGTTTTCGTTCGATGGCTAGTACGCTATTAAACGAACAAGGCTGGAATCCTGATGCAATTGAACGTCAACTTGCACACGGTGAAAGAAATACGGTGCGCGCTGCTTATAACTATGCTGAGTATTTGCCTGAACGAAAAAAGATGATGCAACACTGGGCAGATTATTTGGACAAACTCAAGAACAGTAACAATGTGGTTAATATCAACATAAGGGATGCAGCCATTTGATTATTAAAGTACAGAAAAATATTATCACCTATACTTTTTAAAATTCTCGGCTTGCTCAAATATCTCTTTGTATACTTCATCGCGATCTACTGGTGGATAGCCATATTTAGCAAGAAGAATAATAAGATCTGCTTTCAGCTCAGCTTTTATATCATCTCGCTGGCTCCAGTCTGTATATTTAGCTTTATCATCCACCACTTTTTTGACTTCTCTGGCTAGCAAAATTAGCCGGTCGTCTGGATATTTGAAGTCATATTTATGCATCAGCTCTTTCAAGATGTCGTAGAAAGCCTTTTCTTCAAAATCGATACCAAGATCAGCAAAGGATTCACGCTCTTTTTTCAGGGCATGATACAGATCGATAATCTCATCGGTAAATTCCTCCAACACCTCACTGCGTAGAACATCTTGCTCCTTGCGCTCATTGTATCTGTCAATCAGTGCGCGGAATTTTTCGGAAAAATCCACACCCTTTACTTTGTTGAATTTTTTGAAATCATCAATGGCCTTCGTCAACAGGTGCTGCAGTAGCTTTATCTTAGTATTCGGAAGCTTGATTTTCTCAATCTTCGCAAGGTAATCATCATCGAAAATATCCACCTCTGCCTGACTGCCATCACCGAGCTTAAATATCTCTTCCACCCCGTCGCTTTGCAAGGCATCTTTAATCATATCGCGCACTTTAGCATTCATCTGTGCGGTGTCTGGTGCATTGCCTTTGGTAAGTTTAAAGACTATAGAGCGAACGGCACTGTAGAAGTGAATGTGATCGCGCTCTTCTGAAGTAATTGCCTCGCTGCCACAGCAAATGTCGTATGCAGCTTTCAGGCGCTTCACGAGCATCATAAAGCGCTTTTCAAGATTCTGCGTAAGCTGAACGAATTCCGCAGCTAAATTTAAACACCCAAGCTGCTGCAAAGATGATCCAGAAAAATAAGATGTTTTATCAAACTGATGAAAAAGTTTAGCAAGCAAATCTAGATGATCTTTAACAATCACAATGGACTGATTTATCTCTTCAATATTCTGGCCATCGGTTTTGGAATAATGTGCGAGAGCTAAATTCATCTGTCGCTTGATACCAATATAATCGACTACCAACCCTTTTTCCTTACCCGCATATTTACGATTTACCCGTGAAATGGTCTGTATCAGGTTATGGCGCTGGATGGGCTTATCGATGTAAATTGTGTCAAGGAACGGCACGTCAAAGCCCGTCAGCCACATATCTACAACGATGGCTATTTTGAAATTTGATTTTGCTTCTTTGAACTGTCGATCCAATTCTTTGCGATATTTTTTATCCCCAAGTGTTTGGTACAAGTCTTCAGGATCATCTTTACCACGGGTCATAATCATCTTCACCCGCTCCATTGGCTTAATTTCTTTACGCTCTTTGTCAGTTAATTCCGCACCAGCTTCAGCAACTTGAACTTCTGCCCATTCAGGGCGTAGTGCAATGATCTCCTTATAGAGTTCATAGGCAATGGGGCGCGAGCTGCACACAAACATGGCTTTGCCTTTGACTGTTGCTCCCTCAAGAACACGACGCTCATAATGCTGCACGAAGTCATTCGCTAGCGCTTTGATTCGATCAGGATCACCCAAAATCGTGTTCATTTGAGTGATAGCTTTTTTGCTCCCTTCAATGGCATATTCACTGGCACCATCATCAGCGCATTGATTGTAATATTCCTCAATCTCTTTGAGCTTACTGTTATCCAGCAAGACTTTTGCAGCACGTCCTTCATAAACAATGCGAACGGTAATTTCATCAAAGACAGATTCCGTCATGGTATAGGCATCCACAACATCACCAAACACATCTAGCGTGGCATCAATCGGCGTACCCGTGAAGCCGACATAAGTGGCGTTAGGTAATGAATCATGGAGATATTTCGCAAAGCCATAACTGCGCTTCACGCCATCTGCAGTGATTTTTACTTTCTGGTCTAAATTGATCTGACTACGATGCGCCTCATCCGAAATACAGATCACATTGCTGCGTTCAGTCAGAAGTTTGGCATCCTCAGTGAATTTGTGGATAGTAGTCAGGAAAACACCCCCACTATCACGCCCTCTAAGATGCTCTCTCAATTCAGCTCGGCTTTCCACACTGATGATATTATCATCGCCTACATATCTTTTGGCGTTGGTGAATTGCGTGCTCAACTGATCATCCAGATCGGTGCGGTCGGTAATGAGGATAATGGTTGGACTAGAAAATTCTACGCTACGCATCAATAAGCGCGTTAAAAATAGCATAGTGAAGCTCTTGCCGCACCCAGTCGCACCGAAATAGGTGCCGCCTTTACCATCACCCAAAGGCTTACGATGCCGTAGAATATTCTCATACAACTTATTCGCAGCATAAAATTGCGGATAGCGGCAGACGATCTTTTCCTGCTTTTTTGATGTATCAGGGAAATAAACGAAATTGCGAATGATATCGCGCAAACGGTGCTTCTCAAACAAACCTTTTGCCATGGTATACAAAGAATCAATACCGTCTTTATCAAGCTTTTCATTACCCTCAATTTTACGCCATGCGTAGAAGTACTCATACGGAGCAAAGAAGGAACCCATTTTATTGTTCACACCATCACTGATCACACAGAATGCGTTATATTTGAATAACTCAGGAATGTCCCGCTTATAACGCACAGTCAGCTGAACGAAAGCATCATGAATAGCACATTCCTCGCGAATAGCGCTTTTAAACTCAAATACTACCAGTGGCAAGCCGTTAATATATAAAATGCCATCTGGTATACGCTTTTCAAAACCGACAATTTCCATTTGATTGATGATTTTATAAATATTCTGGTCAGCGTCTGAATAATCAATTAACTGAATGAACAGGTCTTTCTTATTGCGGTCTTCACGCTTAAACAGAAAGCCATCTGACACCATCTTCATGATGGATTTATTGCTATCGTATAAGTCTGAGGCTGGCTTGTTCACCAATATCCGCAGGATACTTTCAATCTCCGAAACCGTGATGCCATCATCGGCATACTGGCATTGCAAGAATTGGTACAGATCGTCTTTTATCAACACTTCGGATGGATCACGTATCAAAGTGCACCCAAGAACATGCTGAAAACTCTGCTGCTCTAATAGTTGAATAATCGCGACTTCTAGAGATGCTTCGGTGAAATTCATGCGACCTTACCTCTCAAGGTCATTTGAGATAGGAATACAGATGAAAAACCAGATAATGAAATATTTTCTGCATTGTGTTCTGATTTAAATTTGTAAATGCCAGTATAAACTTGATTATATTTTTCTAAAGTCTTTGTATCAGGAATAATAACTGGATATTTCATGATCCATGCTTTATCACCACGTGGCATTTTAGTGCCCTTGCTACCATTCATTACATAATTGAAAAATGCATCAGGCTCTAAAGTTTGATATAGGAAAGCTCTAAAGCTTGGGTTATTGGCAGCAATACACAAAACATCATTGGAACATCCCCCTTCAAATTCAGCTTTCCAGATTTTTTTGAAATATGGGCGAATATTCGAAATCAAAATATCTCCCACATTGAATTTGGAAACAGATTTAGAAGTTGGTAATGTTGATGCGAGGCCAATTCCACCTCGTTCAGGATACATGTTTTCAGTCGAGATATAGTTATTTAGATTCAATTCAGACAATGCCACTCTATTCTTAGTATATGTAGCAATATGCTTTAAAAAACCAGTATTAAATATATTTGGAATTTCCTTCCCCAGCTCTTCGGAGAAAACCATCTCGCCGCCACTTGATTTATAGCACTTGCCCTCCAACTCTGGCTTGCCAATAGAAGCGGCATATTCGGCAGAGATGGGGAATTCAAAATCCACGAACCAGTGTTTGTAGATCGCCTGTGCGGTTTCCTCTAGCTTCTGGTTAAGCTGCTCATTGAGCGCGATGCGGTTCACAATGGTGCTATATTCTCGCACAATCTCTCGCTGCTTTTCGATGGAAGGCACAGGCAATTCCATCTTGCAAAAGTCCTCCCATTCCAAACTTCCACGCACACCGCCAACAGCTAGAAAACATGCATGGCGGTCAAATTCAGAGCGTGACATCCACATCATTAAATATTCAGGAAGCAGTTCATCTTGGTCTTTAATTTCAAAAACGGGGTATGCTTGGGAGATAATTGCTGCTTCAAAGTCACGTAGTAATGCTACGGGTATCTTTTTGTCACGGCGCACCTGCATCAAGCTACAGGAGAATTGGCCTTTTTTTATGATTTTATAATTCGCCATATCTGAGCCAATTATATTTGCTACAGACGGGATAAATACTTTGCTTATCGACAACCCTAACAAGGTCGTCACTTTTAGGTCTTTATTTCGATCATCAACCAATCGGATATAGCTTCCAATAGGCTTATAATTTGATCGCATAGCCCAGTTCCTCAAATACATTCAACAAGTCTCGCATAGATTGCTGCTCCGCTTTTAAAAGTGCTGCAAACTCGCCTTGCAGTGATGCCATCTTTTCATCGAAATCGATGTTTTCATCGCGGTTGATGAACTCAATATACTTGCTTGGCACCAATGAATAGTCTTTTTTACGCACTTCCTCTATGCTCGCAGAATAGCAAAATTCTGGCACATTCTCGTATTGCTCACTGGCAACGGCCTGCTGCCACGTGTGATAGGTTTTAGCGATATCCTGAATGTGGCGCTCGCCGAATTGGATAAATTTTTTCTCAAACGGCTCACCAATTTCTCGCAAATCCAAAAATAGAATCTCATTCTCGCGGTCGCGGTAATGCCGCTCAATATCACCATGCTTAATGGAATGTGCCTTTTTGTTCTTATTCAAAATCCAAAGCGTTACACTGATGTTTGTAGTGTAAAACATGCTTTGAGGTAAAATAACGATGGCTTCCACCATTTTATTTTCAACAAGTTTTTTGCGGATAGCTTTTTCCTGCCCATCGCCGGAGAGCGCACCATTGGCAAGTAAAAACCCTGCCACACCATTTTCTGATAACTTAGACAGCATATGCAAAATCCAGCCATAGTTGGCATTACTGGTAGGCGGCACTTCATAGCCACTCCAGCGCGGATCATTAGTTAACTCATTTTCGGCACGCCAGTCTTTCAGGTTAAAAGGTGGGTTAGCAATGATGTAATCAGCCTTCAAATCTGGATGTAAATCTTTGGCAAAAGTATCATCTGCTACCTCACCTAAATTGGCAGAAATGCCTCGAATGGCGAGGTTCATCTTAGCCAGCTTATAGGTTGTACTAATTCCCTCTTGCCCATAAATGGAGATGTCTTTTGTGTTGCCTTGATGCTTTTCTACGAATTTAATTGATTGCACAAACATACCACCTGAGCCACAGCAAGGGTCATAGATTTTACCTTTATATGGCTCAAGCATTTCTGCAATCAGATTCACGATGCTTTTCGGTGTATAGAACTCACCTTTGCCTTTACCCTCTGCCAGTGCGAATTTGCTGAGGAAATATTCATAGACGCGCCCAACAATATCCTGACTCTTATCTTTGAGCGTGTGGATGTTATTGATGGTGTCTATCAGTGCAGAGAGTTTGCTAGCATCCAACCCTATGCGAGAGAAGTAGTTATCCGGTAGTGCGCCTTTCAGGGCTTTATTGGTTTTTTCTATAGTATGCAGAGCGGTGTCAATTTTGAGTGCGATATCAGTTTGCTTGGCGTGTTTTTTTAATCGTGCTCCAGCGTGACTCTTCTGGCAAATAGAAAACATTCTTCATGGTGTAGAATTCCACCATATCTATATACTTTTCTTTGCCCTCGTCAATCAATTCTTGGCGGCGTTCTTCGAATGTATCACTAATGAATTTCAAAAAAATAAGACTCAACACCACATGCTTATATTCAGATGGCTCAACACTGCCGCGAAGCTTATTGGCAGAATCCCATAGGGTTTCCTCAATGCTTTTTTGCTTTTTCGGTTTCGCTGTTTTTTTTGTAGTTACCTTTTGTTCCGCTGCAGTCTTATCCTGAATAACACTTTCTTTTGAAATTGCCTTCGACTTTGCCATTTCTCGTTTTCGGGGTTTTGCTATTGTTGTGCTCATAATCACCTTACCTAATCATTATCGTTGCTTGTAAGACATGCGGCGTTTTCAGTGCCGAGCTTAATTCCATTTCGTTCGCAATAATCACGAATCAGCATCTCAACCATATTGGCAATTGAGCGATGCTCGCGCTCAGCAGCTGCACGCAAACTTTCCTTGAGCTTTGGCTCAATTCGTAACGTTAAGGTAGCTGTCTTATTGTTGTTCATTATTTGAACGCCTTTCTGCGTAAGGTTAATGTGACGCGAATGTACTGCAATGTACAGCAAAGTCCGATACAATCCAAGTCTTGATCACATATCCATAAGAAGGATCGTATGGCTCGACACTACTCAGTACGGGATTTTTTTCGACAAACATCTAATAACCTGTTGGAACGCTTTTTTCATACATACTCTTTATTTAACGAAATAGATTTTAAAAACATGAAGGAGTCGAAGCCAGAGGAGTTGCTCCAGGCATGGCTTAATCTTCCGGAAAAACAACGAAATGGGATGGACGCCATCTTACAAGAAATTTTTGAGCTTGGATGCGAAAAAGGATTTATTGCAATCATAGATGAAGCCAAATGGCAGATGGAAACAGAACCTAAAAAATTAAAATGTTTCATTTCAACTCTGTCTGGCCTTCCTAATCATTACGATCGCGCAATGACAACATTCCTTGATTATTCAGAATGCTGGAAAGGTGCTACACGATTCTACCATGCTGACACATTAAGCTATTATTGGCGAAAACGTAAGAATATGGGTAACAAACCTATCGATTTTAACAAAGAATGCATAGAGCAACTGGCAAGCATGATTCGTAATTACTTTCATCAAACCGAAGGTCGTGGCAAGCATTGTGTTGTCGAAATTTACCGTCGTGGCGAACTAGATTATTTCTTTGCATACCCTGAAGATTACTCACAACACAGCATCGAATGGGTTGATGGCGAATTTGGTCGCAGGCCTCATAATCCTGCATTTGAAATTGTTTTTATCTATTCACAGAAGCATGGAACTTTGGATTTGAATTTTCGCGGCTCAAATAAAGCAAGCGAACAACTGCAAGAAATGTTTGCAATAGCTATTCTTAAAATGGAAAAATTACCTCCGAATTTGAAAGACAGCCGCGTTTATGATCTAAATCCGCTGAGCAATAGAAATTTTGGATTTGTATATCCGATTGATAGCGGAATTCAAGATGTCGTTATTAAAAAAATCAGACTGTCATCTCGCGTAAAAAAAGGAGAACGCTTAACATATGAAGTCGATCCACTTGAAGATCAACACGCAATACATAACATACTTGAACAAGCCAACAAATCTTTTCCGTTGCAGCGTTACTATGTCAGCCGAGTAGAATTAACCGCATCTGTCCTTGTTGATAAAGAAAAACCACAAAAAAATACATCTTTTAGTTTAACGTACCCTAATTCATGCTCTCTAAAATATAATGATATTGGCTTAAAGCTACGCTCAATGCTGGAAACATCTGGAATTGAACCGAAGGAAGCAACAGATCAAGGCGAAGTATTTGAAACAGTTGAAATGGCATGACAGCTGATATGGTGTTAATTGAACTATTGGAACGCATAGCTGCAAGTAAAGGCGCAGCAGCTTTTATTAACACGTTAGAAATAAACGAATGGCCGTCCGATCTGGTAACGGCAATAAAATCCGATCGTATGTTAGAAAAAGCATCGCCAGCAAAAAGTGCGATTTGCCCTGGATGCGAACGATCATGCGTCATGCCTGTTAATACACTTATCAATCAATTAAACATTACAACCGCATTTATTGTTTGTGATAAAAGAAGTGATATTAATCGTGTTTCAATATCTCTTAATCATATTGAACAATGGCAAGCATCGGGGTATTTGCTCACTAAGATAATTGCTAAATTGCTTGATCTACCTATGCCAGTTAATTCTTTAAATCCTATTGGCTGGGAGATTGGCGTAATGCGTGGATTAAAACATTCAAGTCATCTGACATTAACTGAAGATATCAAGCTTCTTATTCAATCAACTGGACATCAATTTTCCATTATTGAGTTGATCACATTGGTCAATGGATCATTCAAAATTGATAAGCCAAAAATTATTCGAGCAATTGATAAACCTGCCGCTGCAGCAGGAAGTATTGAATCCGCAACACAGCGACGAAAAGAAATTAAAAAACGTATAGCTTATCTAAAAAGCAAAGGGCACAAAAATTACATAAAACTCGTTGCTGAGGAAATGGGTGTTACTCCTGGACGAATTCATCAAATGCTGAAAAAAAACGATTAACTCCTTCATTGCCCTATAGACCTATCATAGAAAATTATCATTAATTCAACTAATTAAGAAGCGTTTTAGTGTGTAGCTTGCGCTATAGCTCCCTATATAGTTCTCAATTGGTAACTGTGTTCAATAACGCCTATGGAGGCATCAACATGGTTACAACAATCTTAAGACTTCCCGCAGTTAAAGCTGACTCAGGTTATTCCCGAAGTACAATTTACCTTCGCATTGAACAAAAGCTATGGACTAAGCCCGTTAAGCTAGGCGCTCGCTCTGTAGGATGGCCTGTTAACGAAGTAGCTGCTCTTAATGCTGCGCGCATTTCGGGTAAATCAAATGATGAAATTCGTGCGCTAGTCGAAAAACTAGAAGCATCCAGAAAATCGGCTATCTAGGAGATGACTACCATGAAATTCAACCCTAAATGCAAAAAATATAAATCTGTATTTAACCGCAACTTATTACCCAGACCTGGGGCATATTACCGAAATCAAGGATTAAAGCTCACTGGGGGTGGCGAATGGAAATCTGCCATTTGCCCCTTTCATGAGGATAAGAATCCCAGCTTAAGGTTACGTTTAGATTCAGGCGGCTTTCGCTGCATGGCCTGCGGTGTACATGGTGGTGATGTTTTGGCATTTCACATGCAACTTTACAAATTAAAATTTATTAGTGCGGCGCGCGCACTTGGCGCATTGGAGGATTGGTCATGAAAAAATTAAATGAAACTGCAAAAGAAGCTGCGCGACGCCTCAGTCAGAAAGCAATTAATGACGGCTTTCAACCGGAAGCGTTGCATGAATACACTGATATCAGCGGTACTGCGCTACATTGGCGAATACGTTTAAAAAACCCAAAAACAGGTGAAAAATGGATTCGCCCCATGAGTCATGACGATGCAAAAGGTTTTTCATTAGAAGAACCGAATTATACTGATGGCAAACCTTTATATAATTTGCATCAATTATCATCTCAAGAAAAAAACCCAGTAATAGTCGTCGAGGGTGAATGGTGCGTTGATCGTCTGGGGAGACTCGGCGCACTTTCAACCACAAGCGGTGGCGCAGGCTCTGTCGAAAAAACAGACCTACAACCATTAGCTGGGCGATTAATTGTAATATGGCCTGACAATGATGCGCCAGGAAAACGTTTTGCGGAGGCTTTTATCAATAAGCTACAACCTCTAGGTTGTGAAATACGGCAAATTAATATTGATGCCTTAAATCTTCCCGACAAAGGTGACGTCATTGATTGGCTTGCAATGAATCCTGACGCAACAATCGACGACATTTTTAAACTACCAACAATTTTAGCCGGTAATGAAAATCTAAATGAAGAAGCAGGTGATATTGCCGATAACGAGCTTATAGAGAAATCACAGACAACAGCTATTGTTGATTTCACAAGAACTCGAGTCAAATTATTTCATGATAAAAATTGTGCTGTCTACGCACAAGACATCTCTACAGGCGAAACTAGGCGACTAGATGGAAGACAATTTAAGGATTGGTTAATTGCAAATTTTTATGAAGCCACCGGAAAATCGCCTAGAGAGCAATCGATGCGAGAAGCTTTAAATACATTAGGCGGGCTTGCAAGATATCGAGGCGAATGTTGCGAAGTGCATATACGTGCAGCGCAACTTGATGGTAAATACTATCTTGATTTAGGTATATCAGGTCAAAGCCGCGTTGTCTGCATATCGTCGGAAGGCTGGCAAATTATGGATAACCCACCAGTTTGCTTCCTAAGACCTGAAACATTACAACCATTACCAGAACCAATGCGAAATGGGGAAGTTTCATCACTATGGAATATGATAAATATTTCAGAGAGTGACAGATTGCTAATTATCACTTGGCTAATCGATTGTTTGCGCCCCGAAACTCCTTTTCCCGTATTAGAATTTATTGGTGAACAAGGAAGCGCCAAAAGCACAACACAAACAATGCTGCGAAGATTAATTGACCCCAATAGCTGTGACCTACGTGCGGCACCAAAAACAATTGAGGACATATTCGTAAGCGCAGGCGTTAATTGGTTAGTCAGTTATGAAAATATCAGTCATCTATCACCCCCAGTACAAGATGCGCTTTGTGTATTAGCCACTGGTGGGGGATTCGCAAAAAGAAAACTGTACAGTGATGCTGATGAGTCTGTGATTTTAGTTAAACGTCCGGTTATATTAAATGGGATTAGCGCCGCTGTAACCGCACAAGACCTCATTGATAGAACTATTTCTATAGAAACGCCGCTCATTACGCTGAGAACGGAGATAACTGACCTATGGAATCAATATAAATTACATCATGCCAGCCTATTAGGCTCACTATTAAGTATTTTTTCTGAATCACTTTCACGGTTAAAGCATATAGAGCTTCCGCAAGCTGACCGCCCACGATTAGCTGAGTTTGCAAAGCTCGGAATGGCAGTTGCGGAAACGATGGGCAGAACCGGAGAGGAGTTTTTAACTCAATTTAATGCTAGCCGCCAAGAGTCTATAGCTCGCACGATTGATGCGAGCCCCGTTGCTTCTGCATTAATTGAATGGTTTGAGGATAGCAATCGACGCACAACAGTATTACCTGTTAAACAGCTTTTTTTACAAGTAGAAAGAAAAAGACCGCAAAATACTGATAGCTGGCCTCGATCAGCAAAGGGATTTGCTGATGCTTTACGTCGCATAGCTCCAGCCTTACGTTCAGTTGGGATTGAATGTCGAAGCTTAGGTAAAACTGGAAGTTATGTTTCATGGGAAATTAAACAAAAGGTGTAACTTTTAGAATTGATGTCTTGCAAGTCTTAATGTCTCCGCGGCTTAAGACTTCAAGACATTAACGACTTCACTTTGATAATTGTTTATTGAAATTTAAATGCTAAATTGCCAAATGATTTCGGTAAAATAATGGAGGTAAAAATGGGCGGATTAGGTAGCGGGAGACATTGGTATTACAGTGCAAAATCTACAACTAACAATTACCACTCTATCGATATCAGAAAATGGCACCGAGAAGGTTTTCTCACTCCTGGGACTTCTTTCAACACCAAGTGGTATCGAAACGACGAAATTACCGGATCGATTCGTATATTAGTCGCTGAAAAATGCGTCATATTAAGTTATCGATACAAGTATTTAGAAGAATGGAAAGATATGAATTATCCGATTGATCTTGAATGGTCGCCTTGCAGTTATGGTGGCAAACGGCCATGGTTTCGTTGTCCCGCACAAAATTGTGGACGACGTGTAGCTATTTTGTATGGAGGCACAGTATTTGCCTGCCGTCACTGTAACCAATTGGCATATCCTAGCCAGCGTGAAAATATTGACGATCGCGCCACCAGAAAAGCTGACAAAATTCGCGAGCGCATGGGATGGGAACCTGGCATTTTAAACGGTGAAGGATTAAAACCAAAAGGCATGCACTGGAAAACCTTCGAACGGTTATGCTTTTTTCATAATGAATTGGTTAATCTTTCATTACGAGAAGCAGCATTACGATTCGGAATTAATATGTTTGATTTATACTAGATGAAAGCTATTTAACTTACCAAGTAAGGAGAATTAATATGGCAACTCTCCGCGTCATGCTTGATCAACATGCAAATGCAATCATTGAAAAATTAATTGAGCGCGCATTAGCAGGCGATCTTACTGCCCTTCGCCTCTGCGTTGAACGTATTATTCCGCGCACCAAAGCAGATAGTGGGATTAATTTTGATCTCCCCGAAGGAAGAATAGATTCCGGCGATAATATGCTGCAAATTGCCAACAATATCACGCAAGCTGTCGCCAAAGGTGAAATGACCATTGATGAAGCTGAGAAGTTTACTGATTTCCTAAAGCATCAGCGTTGGCAGCTTGACCAAGCAGCAAGCAAAATACAAGATGAAGAATGGAAAAAACAAAGGGGTTGGTAATAATGAACAATATTTTGAAATTCTATAAGTACCAACCTTTATCAGACGATAAACATTTTACCTATCTCCAGAATTATTTAGATCAGAAGGTTTGGTTAACTCCGCTATCAAAATTTAACGATCCCTTTGAGGGAAGGTGTACTTTAGTACGATATTCCCTCCAATTCATTTTAGATAATCCCGATATTTCTAGTCGCCTTTTGAAAGAATATCGTTTAAATGGCATGCCTGAACTAACAGAAGACGAATTTAAAAGTTTTTTAAATTCAAAAGAACTCCAAGATTATCATTTAAATAATCACATACGAATTTCAAATTTTGGCAGACATGGGGCGCTATCTTTAACAAGAAAAAATAATAATATTCCCATGTGGGCTTATTATGCTGATAACCACAAAGGTTATTGCGTTGAGTTCGAGCTAGATTTTAATCATCTGCGTAAATCAACTTTAATTGAACCTAAAAAATTAGATGAATTTATCAATAACATTCACCGAGGGTCACAAATTTTATCATCTAAACTACGTGAACACCCACAAGCATTTGTATTTGCAAAAGTTCGATACAGCAAAACAATACCATCAATTATTTATGATGATTCCGCTAAAATAACTAACGAATACGATCAACTCGAATATTTTGTTAAAAATTCGGTTGGTGTTAAATCCATTGAATGGGAACATGAGGATGAATTTCGTTTGATTGTAAACGGTAATAGTGAAGAAAATGGCTTGCTTCCGCTTGAAATATTTGCACCATTTTTGAAAGTTACAGGTGTTATCATCGGCAATCAAATGGACGGGGACAAGCGTAAGCGTGTGCATGGCTTGTGTTCAGATAAAAAAATACGGCTTTACAGTGCGGCTTGCTCTGATTCATTTTATGAAATCATAATTGAAGCAATTTCCTCGTCTTATTTAGATTGCTTATTTAACCAATCATGTAAAAATTCAGTTGCCCTAACATCATCCTCATTATAATTAATAATGTCTTGCAGTATTTTCCTATCCCCAGTTTCTAGCCATTCTTCATACCAAAATATGCTTTGAGCACCTCCAGCCTTTTCATGTTGCCACTTAAAATTAAGGTGCTTAGCTATATCCTTAATAGAATAAAAATAAACTGGGAATATGTATGAATCAGTTATTTTTTTTGAAAGATCAACCAGATTTGCAATAAAATGATCCGTCACTTCACCTCCGCCGTATCTTTTCGATAGTTTATTAAGCTGTGTTTTTTCGTAGTGGTGAAAATGATACACTTTATAATTATCGAATTTTTCACTCTTGAGCCATGACAGAAATTCTTCCCACATCTTTTTTTCATCATCTGGCTTTTCACTTATAAAATATTTAAAAATTGGCTCCGAATTCTCTCTTACAATCAAAAATCCAAACAGATACTCCACCCCAAGCAATGGATTACCCTCAATATCAAAATAAATTTTTGTTTTTGCCTCTGGTATATCTGGTTTGGATATAAGGATTATCTCGTCATCAACAAGTGATTTAGCTTGTTTCTGTAATCGTCTTAAAGTTTCAATGCTGGCGCCTTTTATTTTTGGCAGCAAAGCTACATCACATGTAGCCATGTCACTTAATGTGACTATGTTTTCACTCTTTAAGCCAAGAATTACTGAAGACCTAATATCATACAACAATGAAATATCTGATTTTTGCTCCGCATAGGTCAGCAGAACATCTACCCAAGGCGTCCCCAGCGCATCCTTGGTAATTTTTAAATGAGGCTCTTCTCCTCTAAGAATACTCAAAATATTACCGATAGTTTCGGTAGTGCTTTGTAGTATTTTGTCTGTTAATTCACAGACAACATCTTCTTTATTTTTATTAATGAAGCCTCCTGTTGGTGGTCTATATCCCTGTATTTTTTCCAAAATGAGCGCATACAACATTAATTGTTTTTTGTACTCTGGTTTATCATCAAAATTCATTGAGTTTTTTATTTCTATTGGTATGTAATAGTAGTCACCAAAAATTGAAGTGCCACTGCATTTCTTGAGAAAATCCGGACGGCCTTTGAATTTCACATCACCATCTATACAAGATATGACGCCCTGATATATAAGCTCTTTTCCAGCTTTCATGTATTCTAGGGTTAATTTTTCTGCCTCTTCATTAGATAAACTTTTATCGATAGTGACTTTTTGCATTTCTTTGACGCAATCTTCTTCGTGCAAAACACCACCTTCAATTAGTCGTAGCGTTAACTCAGGCAATTCAATTTTTTTAGATTGATCCCCGTGAATGTCGTACCATATCCAATGTGGCGACTTTGCATACTGAAAAAACATAGATGGGCTGATTTCTAATAACTGGCTCATAACGCCTCACTTAAGTTTATATTTTTCGACATATCGTTCTTTTTAGATATAGGCATCAACTCGAGCATCGAGAGTGAGACTCATAGTTCAATTATAAGCCTTATTTAAAGTTCAGTATTTATTTCCTCAAATCTAGAATTGGCTAATGTTAAATGTTATAATAACATTATATTGATTAACTAATTGATTATATAGTGTATTTTATATTTTAATGTTAATTGTTTTTAATCTCATTGTTAATTCATTTGGAGCGGCCTGTTAAATGTCTGAAGCTAGATTCGAACATCACGACCTAAGATTAGTCGAACCCTCATTTGGCTCAAGATTGACTGATTTAATTATCGAACTGGAACACTTACGAAAAAAGCGCCTAGGGGGCACCACCCATCCACGAGTATTCTTCCAATTAAAGCATATATTCCACACCCTAGAGAGTATTGGGTCAGCTAGAATTGAAGGAAATAACACCACAATTGCAGAATATATTGAAACGAAAATTGATCAGAAAGAGCAGGCAGCACCAAACATAAAAGAGATTCAAAATATCGAAGAAACAATGAACTTCATTGAAGATCAGATTGATGGTACGCCTATTAATCGCATTTTCATTAGTGAAATACATAAAATGATTGTTAATGGGTTAGCACCACCCCCGCAAGGTGAAGGCGACAAAACTCCTGGTGAGTACAGAGCTAAAAATGTAAAAATCTCCAGGTCAATGCACGTTCCACCGGACATGAGCACTGTCAGTCAATATATGGATGATCTTTTCGAATTTATAAATCAAAAAGACAGTGCCAAACATGACCTTCTCAAAATTGCGATAGCGCACCATCGTTTCGTCTGGGTACATCCATTCACTAATGGCAATGGAAGAACTGTTCGATTATTCACTTACGCGATGTTGGTTAAACTAGGTTTCAATGTTAGCGCAGGCCGGATATTAAACCCAACAGCTATTTTTTGTAACGATAGGGATAACTATTATCACAACCTATCAATCGCTGATAAAGGAACTGATGAAGGGTTGCTAATGTGGTGTGAATACGTGTTAAAAGGATTAAAAGATGAAATTGAAAAAATCGACAAATTACTCGATTATGGATACTTACAAAAAGAAATACTTCTACCAACCATCAATCACTCGCTTGAAAGAAAATATATAACCGAGAGCGAATCTAAAGTATTAAAACGAGTCATTGATAAGCAAGTAGTTCAAGCGTCTGACCTAACTGATCTTTTCCCAGGGAAAGCAGGGTCAGAAATATCGCGACAAATTCGAAAATTAATTGAAAAAAAGATGCTAACACCTGAAAGCGAAGGGAAACGAAAATATGTAATACGATTTGACAATAATTACTTATTAAGAGGTGTTATCAAATCATTAGATGAAAAAGGATTCCTACCCGTCAAAGATTAATTGTAAGATACCCAGGAGGCGCCATGGAGTTAACTATTATTGGATTAATTATTTCTTTAATATCACCTATTGTTGCAATATACCTATACAAGGAAAACAAAAAATTTGTATTAGCCATGTCAGACAAGAATTCCGAATACATTAAGCAATTACATTCAGAAAAAGTTTCAGCAGAAAAAATGGAAAATGTTATCGCTAGCTTCTTGCAAATGTATAACGCGTCAAAAGATACCGGAATTAGTGCCCTTATCAAATCCGGAATTTCAAGTCTCGATAAAGAGCATGAAATGAAATACATTATTGCTGAAGTTCAAATCAGAACAGGCAAACATCCCCTTGGTAGTTACGCTTCTCAAATAGAGCAAGCTGGTCTGTTGAATTTCTTTAAGAAAATTGACCTGCCTACGTTTAAAACAAGCAGCGGTATGGAAAAAGTTCTCGAAGAGATTGACAGCGAAACAAAATCAACACAACAATAATGAGATATAATATGAATCTTACCGAAAATAAATCCTTTGAAAAATATATTGAAGAATGCATTTCCAAATTCAATTATGGCGACTTTAGCCCGCCAGTTGACAACCATGACCTTGCTTCTAGATTTGCCGAAATACTATATAAAGAAAATGCCTATTGGGATGAGTTCAAACCAGAGGACAAATGGCCTAGATGGGTATTCATTCAATTCAGATCATTTACAAAATCGTCACGTCAAATACTTGGTATGAATTTCACCAACAACAAGATCACTTTTACCCTTACAGAAACACTAGCCAACCATGCATTAAGTGATCAGAACAATCGTAAGCGCTAATTAAACCACCCTCTACCCACCTAAATTATTTTAATTCACACTAGGCGCCAATAACGATCTATCAATTTTATAAGGGAGTAATTTTTCATAGTCGTCGATAGTTTGACATTGCGGC
>JBDTIZ010000303.1:0-2923 GCA_039936115.1 Gammaproteobacteria bacterium | reverse complement strand
TTCTGGATGAGGTGATTCGTTTCTCTGCCGTCGTACCGCAGCTTGTCCGCGGTATCCAGTCAACTTGGCGTCTGTTTTGATTTGTAGAAAAAGATCGAAAATGATGGAGAAACTATGTCTATCCCTCAGCCTACGGCTACACTATGCAAATGTTATTTCTTACCAGCTTTGTCCTTACAAAAGAAATTAATTCATTTGCTGACAATTCGATTCACGCTTAAGCAATATTTCCTTCCGTTGTACACCCCATCGGTATCCTGAAAGTGAACCATCCGTTCGTACCACACGATGACAAGGTATAACAACAGCCAGTGTATTTGCAGCACAAGCCAATGCAACTGCGCGAGCCGATTTTGGTGCGCCGATTTTTTTAGCGATATCAGTATAACTCGCCGTAGTTCCAAGAGGGATCTCTCTTAAGGCTTGCCAAACACAGCGTTGAAAATCTGTGCCTCTAATATCAAGCGGTAAATCAAGTTCTATCTCGGGTGTTTCAATAAACTGAATTAAGTTAGTGAGTGTTATTTTTAATGCATTATCTTCACTTGCACACTCAACATGTGGAAACTTACTTTTTAAATGACGAATTAATTCATCAGAGTCATCGCTCATGAAAACAGCACAGATACCTTTTTCACTCATGGCGACGAGTATAAAACCTAACGAACATTTATTTAATGCAAAACGTGTTTTCATGGACCTATCCCAAAATGGTTAAACAAGGTATTGAATTTTAACATTGGCTATCTTTCACATGAAAGATAGCCAGGATAAAATAAATTACTGTTTAGACGGTGATGCTAGTGGCGTTGAAACATTCTGATCCGAATTTGCAGGAGTCGCTACGGTACTTGTGGTAACGGTTGTTAAATTTAAGCTACTCGTTATGCTCCTGACAAAAGGGCTTAGAGTTTGGGCAGTTACTCTAGCATTATGACTCTTACTTTCAGCACTTAAAGTTGGATAGTTGCCTCTCATAGACATTATTGTTGAATAAGTTTTTATTTGAGTTTGCAACCACGTTTTAAAAGACGTCATATTTAGTGGCTCTTCATCTGACAATTTAGTGACTCTAAGTGACTCTATGAAGAACAGAAGGTGTTGTCTACTTGGGTTTAAGCTTTCAATTTTATCAAGCATAAAGGAAGTAAAATTCAGACGCTGACCACGATCAAATAACTGCTCAAAAGCAGATATAATATGATCTAAGGTTGTAAATTGCAGGTGATGTTTTTTTAGAAACTTAAGTCTATCAGTTTGATCTTTATGTATTTCAAGCATAGTCATTAATCCATCAAAACCATTATTATTAACGAAGGTGTCAATTAAAAATAATCGGTCATTAAGCGGAAGTTTACCTATTTCAGTGCTGTCGATAAAGAAAAACTGTTCATCACATTGATACAGTCTATCTGTTTCAGGCCTTAATTGAGGCGCAATTGCTGCCACAATTTCTGATTTAAGATCTTGAGGTATGTATCTAAGTAACCTTTCCAAATGATGAAAAGTAGTGACAACAGCAAGATGTTGTTTCACGAATTGAATAAAATGATTTCTTGATAAATCTTGAGTCAATAAAAAAATTAACAGGCGAATCAGTTTGTTGGTAGTAGTAAACGTCATTTTAACTTCATGTGTCGAAAAAAACTCATTCAATTCTATTGAAGAAAGATAATAATCAAATAGTCTTGTGTAATCTTCAGGTTTTTTTACCTTATCTAGGTGTGTCTCAAAAAACTGTTTACTTATTTTTGGAGATAAGCGACTAGCAGCTTCCTCCACCTCTATGAAAGTCGTAAATTTATCTTTGTGTAACTCTACTAATCGGGATCTGTTCTTACTAGATAGATGCAGTAACGCTTCGTTAAGCTCTTTGAAGGATTTAATCAGATTTGAGTATAGCTTAAAAAACTCTAATTGGTCTTGTTTAGGTAAAGCTCTAGCTATGTCTAGGAGATGTGGAAAACTTTTTATTTTGTCTAAGTGTAGTTTGACAAATGCAAATTGATGATCGGGATGAATAAAATGCAATATCTCATATAGTTCTGTGAAATTTGTAATTTTATTTGCATGAGTTGTAGCAATTTCATTACGGTATTGCCAGCAAGCGTAAGGTATAGCGCGTAGTATGGCAATTAAATCAGAGAGGGGAATATCTTGAGTTTCGAAATCTTTTGCTAATTGTTTGTATACTGACAGAACTTGCTGTGTTGCATTGTTTAGCGCATGTTGTGTCTTTTCACTGCCTTTTTGTTCTTCCAATCTAGGAGGGAGATTAGGTTTTGTGAGTTTCTTAAAACTAGCATTCTCTATTGCAAATTTACTCTTATCAGCCGGTATGGCTTGTTGATTTTTTCCCTTAAATTTTCTATTAAGCTCAATTTCTTCTTGTTTGATTCTTTGTTTTAATTCTGAATAGACACGTTCGGCTTCAGAAACGGGAGTAGACTTAGATTCAGGTTCAGGTTCAGGTAGTGATGCCGATACCGACATTGGGTTAGAACTAGATTCATTCTTTGAATTAGATTCATTACTTATTTCTGACTTTCTAAACATTTTATTGTCCTTTTCGGGTTTTGAATTTTATACTGGCTATCTTTCACATGAAAGATAGCCAGCATAAAAATAATTTTACTGTTGAGATGATGATGGCGATTGCGATCGCGTTGAAACATTCTGATCTGGATCTTCAGGAGTTGCTGCGATGCTTTGGGTAAGAGGTGCTAAACCTAAGCCGCTTGTTATGCTACGTATAAAAGGGCTGGGATCTCGGGGGGTTGCTCTAGCATCATCAGGTTTCGTAAGTATATTATAACTGCTCGGAAAGCTTGATGATGATTCTTGCATGTTCTTATGCTCATCTTCAGCACTTAAACTTGTATCATCGTCTAAATTAGAATAAGTTTGTATTTGAGTTTGCAAC
>JBDTIZ010000302.1:0-13403 GCA_039936115.1 Gammaproteobacteria bacterium | reverse complement strand
CTACAAAAGCCCCCCCCAATAACAAAATTATAGCTCAAAGGACCCAAACATGCTCTGGATTAAGTCGTTTCATATAGTTTTTATGGTCACCTGGTTCAGCGGTTTATTTTATTTACCGCGACTTTTTGTGTATCACGCAGAAGCCACTGATACCATTAGTAAAGAAAGATTCAAAGTCATGGAACGAAAATTGTTTTATCAAATTACCACGCCTGCTGCTTTGCTAACGATTGGATTTGGCTTGTGGTTAATGAGTTTTAGCTGGTCGGGATATTTGCAGATGGCCTGGTTGCATATGAAACTAGGACTCGTGTTTTTGCTTTTGGTTTATCATATTTATCTAGGCAAATTACTCAATCAATTTAAACGTGACCAAAATCAACATAGCCATATTTTTTATCGCTGGATAAATGAAGTACCCGTTTTATTTTTAATCGCTATTGTGATTTTGGCTGTGGTCAAACCAACTTTAGGTCATTAAGTTGATGCGTGAAGTGACAAGCTTCTCATTTTTATGAATGACCCTTGTTCAAGTGCTAAATTCATAGCCTCTTCTTCCAGATCAATCGGAGGGCGATCTTCTAAAATTGACGTTGGATTTTCAAAGAATTCTTTATACGAAACCCCAAACAACTCCCTCATAGCGTAATTGACATGCGTTGCGAGCGCCTTTTCATTGTCATCTGGTTGTAGTTTTTTTACATTTACAATACGTTGCACAGCCTCGTCAAAGGTCAGCGGCTCAAACCGCTTAAAATAAGCAAGAAAATCGTCAGCCAGCGTTGAATCGCGGCTACCTCGAGTCTCACCCGCAATTGAATCCAAATATAAATCACATCCCCTGTTCATCACTTTACGTAATCGCAATACGCCTTCCGCTTCTTTTGCTTCTTGACGAATCGGGATCGGATTTTTGTTATGAAATTTCAAATGCTGACCGCCCACCGAATGAAAGTCGAGTTCTAATTTTTTCTCAGGATCACTCAAATCTGCCGTCACAGCAACAAATCCATGATCCTTGATAAAACAAGGCACCAATTCACGATTTTTAAACACACGTCTATACTCTAGATTTCCACCGCCACCACCCGACACAACCTGACAAAGTTCTTCGCCTTCTTTGTTATTAACGTGATATGCCATCGCATGTGTATGCGCAGAAAAAACGGCATCAAATTTTAGTCCTTGTTTTTGCATAATTTTATTTAAAATTTCATTATAATTGCCAGTAAATCCTAGTTTTGCTAATTCACCGAGTTCAAAATCTGATAAATAATAATGAGCATCTGATTTTGATTTGAGAGCCCGCTTATCCACTGTAAATCGCGCATGATGCATGGATAATATTTTTAAGGCATTACCACTTTCTTTAACTGATCTTGCTAACCAGTTAGCTTGATTATCCGGCGTATTGAAGTCTGGATACTTAATTGATCTTAAATAATCTCGGACATAGGTGCTAGAATCAACGAAAAACATTTTTAAATCATGCTCAGGGGCTCCAGGAGCGCCGCTGCCATCAGGATTTTTTTTAGGTTTTTTTCCTTCTAATGTGCCGGAATAAAAACGGCTAGGCATGTTAAATGCTCCCATTACCCCTAAATCAATATCTGCGCCGTTAAACATTAAAACCTTATCGGGAGATATTGTTGATTTATCAGCGCTTAAATAGGTATGCTCGATTTGCGCAGCAATTTTTTTGAAATCAATATTGCCTTCTGTTTTTCCTCTAGGCGGATGATGGAGATTGTGGTCATGATTACCCGGAATAACAAAACAAGGAATGCCTGCTATTTCTGTCAATTTTGGATCTTGATATAAACCTTTACCATAAAAATTACTGTTAAATGCTTCATCTCTTGGTGAATCAACACCACAATCATAAAAATTATCACCCAATATAATCATAAATTTGGGTTTCTTCTGTTTTTTCAGCGCAATATCATTCATCAATTTAGCAACTTGTTTCTGTGTTTCCTTACCATTGCCAGCGCAACCAAAAACATAAAAATAAACTTCAGTTGACGTGTCATCTTTTGCATCTTCTTTTGCGTCTTCTATTATTGCTATTGCATTTTCTTTTGCAGCTAATTCTGTACTTGGTTCGTCCTCCGTCATTCCATCTCCGACATATTGCGCTTTACGAGTATCATGCACAATGTAATCATGCGGTTTATTAATATCTATACTCACAACCTTTTCTTCATTAGCATTACATAGAACAGTCATACTCTTTTTTTGCGCGGCATTGCTTGAGGTAAAGAGGTTGCTAAACCTTCTGAACAGCGAAACAGTTGTCGTTGTATTATTATTTTTTTTAGAACCGCTACTAAACATGGATGATCCTCGTTGATCTGCGTAATTATGAATTATTTATTTGATCTATATTACAATCCGAGACTTAAGAGAATCTTAACGTTTAAAATCTTTATGGGAATTATCCCTTAATTTTGAACTAAGCCACGGATTTAATGGGATTAATTCATCTATGTGATGGATTTAATTTTTTATGTTTATTGCTCGCTGGAATAGCAGGAACAGACTGACTTTTCGTAACTGGTTGATTTATTGGAGAAGGAAACAAGCTGTTTCGTCTTAGGCCTGTTATTTTTGCTTTGGGCTCGGAGTCCAACAATACCCACTCATCATCCTCTATTGTTGTTATTGTTGTGCTTGAAGGATCTGGTGGTGATAAGAGAACGTTTTGCTGGGGTTGAGTAAATTTATCAACTACATCGAATGGCGCTTGCCATCCTGTTTGTGACATAGACTTAGATTCAGGTTCTGCAGCCGTTGCGTCTGCATTTGAATCAGTTAACGCACGATATTTATCAATGTCTGAACCCGCTTGGCCTGGTCTTGGAATATAACTATCTTCGATCGTCTTGAGTGTCTCCATCTGAGCGCCATCTTCTTGAGTTGGCAGAATGGCACGTGCAGCAATTTCGGGTAACAAAGCTACTTGATTAACAAACATAGGATCAAGCTTGCCAAGCATAGTTCCTGCATTCACCAAGTTTGATGACACCAATATACTAGGAATAAACGCACCGATCCAAGACACAGATCGCACCATCCTCGCCATCTGAATTTTTTTAACACCATTCTTGATTCCATCGTTTTTAATTTCAACTAAACCGCGCAATTCTGGAATCGTCAATAAAGATTCTGCTGTAAATAGTTTTTTTGAAAATAACAAACTTGGATTGTGATAGAACTTTTTATAAGGATACAATCCGCCTGCCACCGAAACTGCTGCCGCTAATTTAATCGGTGGAAAATTTGCAACTCCAACTGCCGCCGCCTGCATGTCACGACGTGATTCTTCATTTTTAAGCTGAGGAAGCAGCCATTCAGCAAATTTTGCTAAGCGGCCACTGATTTCGACACGATTATATTCAAAAACATCGAAACCCGCTTCCTTGCCTGGCAAGGCTTCTTCTCTCAGCATTGAATGCATAACAAAAATGAGCAGTGTAAAACTTTTTACTCCATCATCAATATAACTACTTGTCACACCCAGGGCTGCTTGTTTAAGCAACCATACGCCTGACTCATAGACGCCTAAAAAAAATAAGCCATAGACTAAACTATAAAAATTATTTGCACTAAGCTGTTTGGCGCGATCGTCAGTGCACACTTCAAATAAGCTCAATTTGGTTTCAATCAAATACTGTCCGATTGCAAGTGATTGAACCAGATTACCTAGCACTCTTCCACCCAACATTTCAGCGCATTTAGCCGTTATCAAATTCTTCGGATGAATTAACAAACTTCTCACTTCGGCTTTTCCATTTTCTTCCATGCCATGGCCACAATCATGGAAATTTTGTTTCGGGGCATATTTTGCTGTTTCGCCAGAAATAATGACTGAAGAAGAAACATTTTTAATTAATGCCCCCAGATAAAATGTAAAAAATAATGCTTGAACGGGATAATCATAGCTGGCTTCTAACGATGAATTTTCAAGCTCTGGTGACAAAGCACGCAAACCCGGTTTAACCCATCCTTCATAAACAATAACGGGACCTGCATATAAAACAATATTAGTAATAAATGATTGTTTAACGACGGCTTGTAATTTCGGAGACTTAACCATTAAACGATATACCGACCCCCAATTGAAAGAATGCTTAACACCTTCCCAGCTTTGAACAAGCACATTGTTGGCGGTTTGTTTAAAACTGGGTGAATGATACAGATATTTTCCTGCGCCCCAAAGCTGGGCGCTAGTATCCCAAAAAAACGAGGCTACTGATTTTGTGACAGGTGAACTCGCGAATTTTTTGAAGCCGGTAACGAAGGGGGCGGCGAGGGTGTCTAGTGGCTTATTAAAAATATCCATATACGGCATGCGAGTTTCCTACTCTAAAAGATCTTAAAAAATAGTAGCATAAGAAAGCTTAACAAAATCTTAAATGAAGCCAGCCTAGCTGTTCAATAAATGCGTAGTAATTCGCTGATGCAAAAAACTAATGACATTGTTTTTTAAAATCATACTTAAGATTTCCTTAATTACACACTGTTAGAGTAACATTCCTCAACAGTTAATAACGGAGACTTACGACATGGAAGTACGAGCAATACCAAAGCCTGGGGACAAAGTGAATTTTGATGATGTCCTGGATAAATTAATTGATCACGCTGTAGCGAAGAACCCACTCACTTATCCAGATGAAATTTTCAAAAGTGTCATTCTCGGAAATTGGGCGAATACCGAAACACTCTGTGAAGTGTGGCCAAAACGAACTCCTGTTATAGAACAAATTGAAACATTTGCTAATCGAATGACAGCCCTGTTTGGATCTCGCTATATCGAATTTAATTCTAGTCCTAATGAAGCCATCTTACTTTTAGCAAACCCATATTCTTCGGCCTGGAACTCTGCTCTAATGATTGCTAGAACGACTAATAAATATATTCTTGCAAAAAGCAGTGTTGCTTCGAACGCAAAAGATGTGGTTTTGAAAGGCTTAGCGCATACAGAAGCCGGAAATTTTGCTGCCGCGATTGATGAATTAGATGTTGCTATTTTACTTGCGGCCGATGATTATTATGAAAAGAGTATTGCTCTTATTGATAATGATAAAAACAAAGCGTGGGCGCATAGCAGTTTAAAATTTATTGACAAAGCAATGGATTGTCTCAACAAATCCTTGATCGATTTTAAATATTCTAGCAATACTTATACGCCAGAAAAAAGCCTACGTATAGCTCAAATCCAAGCTGTTTTTCGAGAAAAATTCTGTCTGCATCGATTTTCTTTACACCAATTTTTGGACATAAATAATGACATCACTCGAAGTGATGAACAAACTATTATTGCACTCAGTGCTACGAGGCGAACACCTCCTAATGCGGTGGATAAACAAAGTTTA
This sequence comes from Gammaproteobacteria bacterium, assembly GCA_039936115.1. Classification (GTDB taxonomy): domain Bacteria; phylum Pseudomonadota; class Gammaproteobacteria; order DSM-16500; family DSM-16500; genus DATIJJ01. Next base: position 8,025 of record JBDTIZ010000302.1, on the reverse strand, counting down.
ACAACCCTAGAAAGCGCTTGGCGTTCGGAAAATATTTCGAATCAAGAAAAATTTTCTACGGGTGTGAAACTTTTAAAACTAAAAAAAATAAAGCCGCAAATAACACATGAACACAGTGAAACCAAAGCAAGCACAGAAAAACACGAACTTAAACAGGTCGATGAACCTTCCTTGTTTTCTCTAATTCGATTATTTCTAACTGATACAAGTATTTCATCTAGTGAAGCTTGTGCCGCTAGTTTATTTGAACTGTTGATGATGCCTTCACTTGAAAACAAGTTACGTAAGGTGCTCTTGTTTTCTAATAAGGAAATGCAGGTCTTACTTTATCAATTAGAGTACATGCCGAGCTTTCGGCAAATACAAGAAAAAGCTATTTGGTATGGATTTCTGTATCCTTGGACGTTGATCGGCTCGTGTTTTGCTGGCGTCAACACCAAGAATGGTTTCAGATTCTTTAAGCCTTCCACTCAGGAAGAAACTGTTAAGCGGCTTAAAATAAAATTATTAGACTCCGACGAGGATAATCTTCCCTCGATACTTAATCTTAGCAACAATGACTTAAAAGATCGTGACCCGGAATTGTGGAGCAAATTGAATGTTATGTTGGGGATTGAAACGAAAAAGGGTTTAAAACACGTACCGTAAAGTCACTTTAAAAAGCTGTCATTCTGCAAGCGCGGGAAGTCTATGCTGTCACCCCGCACTTGTTGCTGTTGCGGGGTCTGGTATTAAAAACATAAAAAAGTCATATAAAAAATAATTAAATGTATTTTTTATTATTTAAAGCCCAGACCCCGCAACAAGTGCGGGGTGACAGCGTTGATGCGGCTTGTCTGCGTTGGTGCGGCTTGTCTGCGTTGGCGCGGCTTGTCTGCGGTATCACTTCCCACAGCAGATTTCTTAAATGACAACAGCAATATTGCAAATTGCCACTCACGCAACCACCGGAGCAACCTGCTTATTTTGAAAATCAAAATGTTTCTGCCATGCCGCAATATCTTTTTCGCCATCCATTTTTTTTATTTTTGCATCGAGAATTGTTTTGAAAGAATACTGATGATGATTACCTCCCCCATTCTTAATATGCTCAGAAAGAACAAGGAAAATATCTTTAGGTGCTTGATTTGCAGCAACTGCCTGGTTCACTTTTATTGATAACTCTTGCGCTTGCCTGCGCCCTTTCGCTCCATGACGGGCAAAAAAGCCAAAACAAGATGAAATCGCTTCGCCATGTACATCTTCTAGCTTATTCTTAGTGACATAATCTTTATAAGCTTCAGCAACAGCTTTCGTTAACAATACAACAAGTGATTTTTCTTCGGTTAAAAATCGTAAACACACTTCAGCCGATTTTTTTTCGGTTTCTACACGAAGTGTTTTTAAATTGACAGAAAGATCTTTATCGACGATATCTACTTGTTCTATATTTTCTGCTGCTTCCGCTTTTTTTGAAAATTCAACCGTCGCCTTTTTCAATGCCGCATATTTCCGAATCACTTCAGACAATGGGCTATTTTGAAATCCGCTATTGATTCCTTGATTAAACTCTTCAATTTGCTCGTCTACTTGCTGTGCTTGCCGGCCAGCACGATAAAGCGGTTTTATCGTTTGGTCTAATAAATAATATGGATTATTTTTTTCAACTGGGACGACATGCTCGCCTTCTAATTCAAAATTATTTTTTACTCTTGCACGCAGTCCTGCAAAATAACTATTTCTTTGTGTTTTGTTTCGTGCAAAAAATTCTTGTTCTAATACTTTTTTAGTTGTAAATCGTGCACCCGGTTCTGGTGCTATTAATCCGTTAATTAATTTATCGAGTTTAGCGTTATTGCGCCATTTAACAGGTAACAAGAATTTCACATCGAGTAACGTTTTTCCAATCGCGTAGCAATCAATTGCTTTGATATCTAAATTTGGTAATCTTTTTCTCCGCTCTGCATTCTCTTCAGGTGTGCTTTTTTTCGTGATTTCTTGCAGCTCAGGTGAGCGACACTGTTCATTGCCACGAATAGTTAACAGATTTCTATCAAGAGGAAGTCCCTTCTTATCCACCTCAATAGCACTATCATGGTCAGCAAGTTTTATATGATATTTCCCATCTCGAATAAAAACTAAAAAATTTTCTGACCTGATATCACGATGTACAACGTCGCGCTGATGAAGGTCATCAACAGCAAGAATGAGTTGCGCGATAATATCTCTGACGCATTGTTCACTGAGCTTTTCTATATTTGCTGCAATGAATTGGTTCAGATCGCCGGCTTCTGCCCGGGTGGCGATTTTAATGCCTTCATTATTGTAATATAGACTGTATTGATTAAACTCGACGGGGACTTCTTTTCGAAGCAATAATTCTTTCGCAAGATGAGATTCAGCAATATAGTTTATTTTTCTTTCTTCGGATATTTTTTCTTTTGGTCTGGAAAGCGCGATTGGCAAACCTATCTTCTTAGCAACTCGCTTGCCAGGGCGAAACTCTCGTTTAGGATGTTCAAAAAAGCTCACATAATTATCTTGAGCATCGTCAATAGGTGGATCATTGGTTGGAATGAGAAGTTCATTCAACTTAGGGGCTTTGACAGTATGAAAATTTTCAATAAACCTTTGTGCCAATGATGAGGCCATGTTTATCCCAATTAATCTAGCTGCGGTTAATGAGCGTCCTCTTGATGTGGCGATGATAACTGGGAAACCTTAAGATTTACTTAAGGATTGGGGGGTTTTGGCAATTTATTTTCATAAGATCAAAAATTATACTGTTTGGGCGACTTTAAACCGCGCAAAGACGTTGTTTGCAGCCGCTAATGTTTTCGCAATTTCCTTTTCACCATGCGCACTGGAGACAAAACCCGCCTCAAAGGCAGAGGGGGCAAGATAAACGCCCTCTTGCAACATCCCATGAAAGAATTGCTTAAAACGCTCTACATTGCATTTTTTAACCTCAGCCAAGGTTGAAACTTCTTTTGCCTCAGTGAAATAAATACCAAACATACCGCCAATCGATGTCGCATAAAAAGGGATGTTCGAGGCATAAGCACGCTCACGCAAACCCTGCATAAGTCTTTCAGTCGACTGAGATAATGCGGTAAAAAAGTTCGGTTGTGACACTAGATTCAAACTGGCCAACCCAGCCGCCATCGCTATCGGATTACCCGATAAAGTGCCAGCTTGATACACCGGACCCAAAGGCGCCAGACATTGCATGATCTCAGCACGGCCGCCCACTGCGCCGACGGGCATGCCGCCGCCAATGACTTTACCTAAGGTGGTTAAATCAGGCTTGATGTCATAATGCGCTTGCGCGCCGCCTAAGGCTATGCGAAATCCAGTCATGACTTCATCAAAAATTAACACGCTTTGGTATCGATCACATAATGCACGTAAGCCAGATAGAAACCCAGCTGCCGGTAATACACAATTCATATTGCCAGCCACGGGTTCCACAATTACTGCAGCGATATCATCGCCGTATTTTTCGAATAAGGCTTCTACCGTATCAAGACGATTGAACTCAGCGACTAAAGTATCTTGTACAACTACCGCCGGAACACCCGCAGAACTCGGCACCCCCAATGTCAATGCGCCTGACCCGGCCTGTACTAACAACGCATCTGCATGGCCATGATAACAACCAGCAAATTTAATAAATTTATTGCGCTTCGTGAAACCACGCGCGAGACGGATGGCAGTCATAGTCGCTTCAGTGCCCGAATTAACCATACGCACTTGCTCAATCGAGGGCATGAGTTGACACACTTTTTCCGCCAATTTGACTTCGCCTGCGGTAGGTGCACCAAAACTCAAGCCGTGTTTAGCGCTTTCTATGACTGCGTTAAGAATATCGGGATGCGAATGACCTGCAACCATCGGGCCCCAAGATCCGACATAATCGACATATTCGTTATTATGTTCATCAATGATATAAGCGCCTCGACCTGCTTTAATAAACACAGGCTCACCACCCACTCCATTAAACGCTCTAACCGGTGAATTGACGCCGCCAGGTATATAACGTTGTGCAGAAGCAAATAGTTCGGTCATGGGATGGTTTCTCGTGGGTTAGGAAGGTGGACAGTTTAGTTAGCTCGTGAAATGAATGCAAGCAGGGGCAGATAATACCTGGAATGACAGGACTTTATAACCCTCCCCTCCCCCTAAATGCTTTACAAAATACTTCCATCAGGTAACATAAGTCCTTCAAAAAAATCCCGAGGAGAAATAGAGAAATGTCTTATAAGCGTTACATGTGCTTACTGTGCGGCTTTATTTACGAAGAAGCCAAAGGCTGGCCAGATGATGGCATCCTGCCTGGAACTCGTTGGGATGATGTGCCTTTAACATGGCAATGCCCAGAATGCGGTGCGACTAAAGATGATTTTGAAATGATAGAATTGAGTTAATGATAAGGAATCACCCCGCACGCAATTCTAACCTTAGCTGAATATTCTTTTAACGGTTGGTCAGAATAATTATCACTGCCCGCAGCAATCACGAGCGAATGCCCAGACATCTGCGCTAACTTCAAACGAGGGGCCAAGACAGGTAAAGTGGCACGCCCGTTTGCATGAACAATCAAGACCGGCAGATCACCTAAATGACCGCTCCCACGATAAGGACCTTCATGTCTATCATTGTGTTGCGGATCTAAATGACCGCCAGCAGCTATCGCATAATCGATGCAAAGCGGACACTCTGTGACTGCAAACCCGTGAACGCCAGCGGGTAGATTATGCAGTTTTGGAGTTATAATCACGCCGTAGAGCGTATCATCCAGCTTAATAGAACCAAGACTTCTTCCTTCTCCATTTGCATCAACCAATCTCATCGGCACGATAAGACTTGCATGACACAGATTCGTTGCAATCAACAGGAATAATCCGAATAAGACTTTGTTAAAAGTCATCTCTATGCTCCTTTCAGGGTGTCATTTAATTGCAAATCGTACATGCTCTTGCCATGCCGCTTCTTCAGATATGACTTCTGCAACACTGGCAAGTTCGGGCCCGTGTTTTAGCCATTCTAAAAGTTCGGCGATTTTGTCTCGCTCACCGCAGGCAATCACTTCAACGCGACCATCGGGAGTATTTCGCGCCCAACCGGTCAGTCCAAGTTCATTAGCTTTGTCTTGCGTCCCGGCTCGAAACCAGACGCCTTGCACTTTTCCAGAAATAAAACAATGGACACACGTGTTATCCTGCATCGCTCCTTGCTCCCTTTTAAAGTTGTGATGCTTATCTGTAGAGAATGTATATAATATGCGACCTGCGCCGTCATTGCGAGTAAGTGATATATGTTAAATTTAAAAAAACGTTTCGAATTAGCCAATCCCATTTATTGGCCTGCCTGGTTAGGTATAGGTATTTTATGGCTTATTACGCGATTACCCACTCGTTGGCAGTTAAATCTTGGCAAAGGCATTGGCAAGCTGATTTATGCTTTACCCGGCAAGTTAAAAAACATCACGGCGACTAACATCAAATTATGCTTCCCTGAGTTATCTGCCGAAGAACAAACCAAGCTTGTGCGAAAAAATTTTGAATCACTCGGCATAGGCTTAATTGAAGCTGCTATGGCGTGGTGGTTGCCCGATGAAAAGTTAAAACATTTATTTACCGTGCATGGTTTGGAATATGCAGAACAAGCGTTTGCTAAAGGTAAAGGGATTATTTTGCTGGGCCCACATTTCACCTGTCTTGAAATGGTTGGCCGTTTGATCAGCATGCAATATTCATTCGCCGTCATGTACCGGCCGCATAAGAAACGTTTGATCGCTTTTGTGCAAGAACGTTTTCGCAAGAAACATATCATGCAAGCCATTCCGCGCAACCGGGTTCGTGATTTAATTCGCGCACTCAATAATAATGTAGCTATTTGGTATGCCTATGATGTAGATGGCGGCCCAAAAAGCAGTGTGTTTGCGCCTTTTTTTGGTGTGCAAACAGCGTCATTAACCTCCGTATCGCGAATTGTACGCATGAGTGATGCGGCTATCGTTCCGATTGCTTTTTATCGACGTGATGATGAGTTTCGTTATGATGTTGTATTAGATCCACCGATCGAAAATTTTCCGACCGGTGATTTACAACAAGATGCGGTTCGCTTGAACAAAGCGTTGGAACATTCTGTGCGTTACAAACCTGAGCAATATGTTTGGCAATATAAACGCTTTAAAACCCGGCCTCACGGTGAGCCGCGGATTTACTAAATACAATAAACGAATCATGCCCGATTTTTCCCTGCGCAATGATACGCAAATTTTTAGTGTGTACTTTGGATAATTTTCGAAAATTTTCGGCGCTTGCAATAATAAAAGCAGTTGTGGGCGCACCATTAATATCCGCTAAAAAACTAGGCGCTTCTTCCTCAGGCATATCAATCAAATATTTGATCACTGCGCCGTCTTTTCCTTCGTGATAAAAAAATAATTTTGCCTGCGCCATCTTTCGTAAATTTTCTACTTGCCGAACAAATGCGCGCGTTTTATTCGCCGTTAAATCTATCGGCTCAATCATAAAAATATTGGCCAGTAAAAATGAAAAAGCCGCAAGAAAAAAAGCAGTATTCTTATCTCGTAATATCACAACGATGAGCTGAATAACAAAAAAGCAAACCGCTAAACCTATGTAATGCAACTCAATCTGATGACGATAAAGAATCGCTAAAAGCCCAAGACAGAGTGAGGGAATAATCGCACAAAGCAAATAAAATAATCTTTTTAACCCGATTAAATAACGCGACTGATGCGCAGTCATCAGCAAATAACTGCAAATTAAAGCAAGCGCTGGTGCGGCTGATAAAACATACCGAACTTTTTTATCACCTGGTATGCTCATTCCAAGCATAATGATCAACACCCAAGCGATGAGAATCTGCAAAAATTTGATTTCACGCGCGGCGCTTCGCGTAAATAATTTCGGCAAAAGGCCTAACAACATTAAAATAGCAAATGGATAAGTAATTGCGTACGCGCCAATGCTTTCGACAAAATAAAAATAACTCGGTGGTGAATCATTATTTTGCAAACGACCCATCACTTCCATGCGCAACACTTCGTGCAAAAAATGCGTGCCGCCCGCGTGATAAGCAACAGCCAACAAAACGCCGGTGCAACACAATAAGAGAATAAAGCTAAGCAAGCCGAACAACAAAAACTCTTTATAATCTTGATGCATTAAATAGAAAACGCAGATGATACTGGCTGGAATGACTAAACCGATTGGACCGCGGATCGCAAAACTGAAGACCAATAATGAAATCAATAAAACACGCGGCATGGATTTTTGTTGTAATTTTGCCGAATAAATTGCATAAAAACACCAAGTCGACACTGCTGCCACGAACATATCCAGAGAAACTGTTCTCGCTTCCATCAAAAACGCCAAGGTAAAAATTAAAAACCCGACCGCACACCAACCTATACGTCGCGTCTGTAAATTGCCTATTTGATAGGTTGCAACTAAGGTCAATGCAGCAGCAATAGCGCTTGGTAAAATGGCGGTTAACTTATTCAGACCGCCAAATAATTTAGCTGCGAGATAAATTAAAAATGTCGAAGTCGCTGGATAATCGGGATAAGGCATTCGATAAGTGGTCGGAAATAAGCTTGGGCCGTGATTCCACATTTCAAGTGCGAACAAATAAAAACGCGCCTGAAAACTGACAACTTCTTGATGTTTTAATCCTAGCGTAAAAAAAATGATGGCGCAGAAAAAAATGATTATCGCATCAGATTTTGAATAGCGAATGGCTGTCATTTGAAATAGCTCGTTCCCAATTTATTTTGAGGGTTGATTCTACTTGGGTTGTTTGGTTGCGGGAAGTTTATTTTGTAGGGGCGAATAAGTCGTATGTCTAGCTCAGGAAATTTTGACTTCTGTCACTCCGCAACAAGTGCACTAGCATCCGGTAAATCAGCATAGATATTAAACACTCTTGAGAAAGCACTGTAACCGCATCTTACTCTGTCACCCCGCACTTGTTGCGGGGTCTGGAATACAAAACATACATACAGACATTTAA
>JBDTIZ010000301.1:0-6102 GCA_039936115.1 Gammaproteobacteria bacterium | reverse complement strand
AAGCAACCCAGGTTTTATTGCTCCTTAACAAGCACATAAATCTAAAATGAAGGCTAGATTTTATGCTTTCCTCTGCTATGCGAGTGACAATAAAACCTGGGTTGCTTCGCTCGCGCTCGCAATGACGGCGTAGAAATGCCTATTTTAATAGTGTTACCGATGTTTTGTCCCTATGCGGGAGGAGAAGAAGGAGGGCATCTTAAGTTAACGTCTATACAGAACTATGATCAGGTTGAAACATCTTAAAAAGATAGCATAAACAATACAACCAAGGTTATGATAAAAGTTCATCGGGAGCGTCAACCATTATGAACTTAAACAGTAAAATTTTGCTTTTTATCGGCGTGTTATTGTTTATGTTATTGGGATGCGCCTACTTCAGTCTCTCTTTCTTTCCATCAGCGAGTGCTTCCCTCTCTACTTATCTATTACTCGCCTGCTGGAGTGTTTTTTTTGCTGCGATCATCGCAAGCACTTATCATTTTTTTTTGATTAAACGGCTAGGAAAAATCAGTGCATTTGTCACTGATATCAATGAGCGCCATGAATTTTCACAACGTCTAAAAGTACGCGGTAATGATGAACTTGCAAAGTTATCTAAAGAAATTAATTCCATATTAGAAATCGCACGTGCATCCGACGATCAAATTGAAATGCTTATCCGTAACCGTGTTTTAAAACATCAAAAAAAAATTGATGCCTTAGAAAAAGAAATCGTGAATCGAGCGCTCGTCGAAAAAAATCTTCTTTTGCATAATGAAAACTTAATACGCTTGTCACGATATGACACTTTAACAAGTTTACCTAATCGCGTTCTTTTCAATGAAGTTGTTAATCAATCGATGGCAATTACAAAAAAGAATAAAAAAATACTGGGCTTATTAGTCATCAATTTAGATAATTTCAAGTCGATCAATGATTCACTTGGAAATAAAATAGGCGATCTTGTTTTAAAAGAACTTGCAACTCGGTTTAAAACTTTATTGCGTAGCGGAGATACTCTCGCAAGATCAGGTGGTGCGGAATTCGCTATCTTGCTTGAAGATATGGTTCACGAAGAATTTGCGGGCTTGATTGCAGAAAAAATTATTGCTGCATCTGCAGAAGCTATCAAAATTGATATGAAAACAATTTCCATCACAAGCAATATCGGCATTGCACTTTATCCAAAAGATGGCGCATCACTCGAAGAAATACTCAATAATGCAGACTCTGCTGTATTTAAAGCAAAACATTCCACTGAAAAAAATTATCAGTTTTATTTTAAAGACATGAACATCGAAACCAATAAACTAAACAAACTAGCAACCGCTTTAGAGCGAGCAATTACAGATAATGAATTTGTTTTATATTTTCAGCCCAGATTAAATTTAAAAGAAGGCAACGTGTTAGGTGTTGAAGCGCTACTGCGCTGGGAAAGTCCTGTCCTCGGTCATGTGAATCCCGCTAGATTTATGCCGCTCGCTGAAGAAACAGGTTCTATTTTACAATTGGGTGAATGGGTTTTACGTCAAGCCTGTCGTACGAGTAAAGCTTGGCAAGAGCAAGATTTTCAACCGATTCCTATTTCGGTAAATTTATCTGCCAGTCAATTTAAACATCAAGATATTATAAAATTGCTAACTACTGTTTTTCAAGAAACGAAAATCGATCCAAAATTACTTGAGCTAGAAATCAGCTCATCGACTTTAATGAGCGATGCTGCCATTTCAAAACAACTCTTAAATGCGATTAGCGCAATGGGTGTGCAGATTATTATTGATGAATTTGGATCTGGCGCTACATCTCTCAGTTTTCTGAAAGAACTACCGATTAGTATTTTGAAAATAGATCAAAAATTTATTAAGGGCATTCCAGCTAATCAATACGATGCCGATATCACTAAAGCTGTGATTGAACTAGGCCGCAGTTTGGGCATTTCAGTCATTGCAACAGGTGTTGAAACAGCTGAGCAACTCCAATTTTTATCAGACAATAACTGTAACATTGGTCAGGGCTATCTATTTAGTAAGCCAGTCTCTGAGGATGCTTTTATTGCAAATTATTTTAAATTTCAAACTAATCAAACACCAAACAATTAGCTAGATATTTAAATAGCTAGAATTTCTTAACCAAGATCGATCGGGATAATAAGCCACTACTACCGTATTATTTTTAATAGTATCAATTAATGGTCTCACCGTGTGCGTATCAACTGCCATGCAACCAAAGCTTCTACCTAACATGCCATATTGTTTAACAACATTTGGACTGGCATACCAAGCGCCATGAAATACAACATCACGTCGCAAAGCATTATCATTAATGCCATGTTCAAGTCCTTGCACGCGTAAAGAATATCCTAAACTGCCGGTATAAGCGCTTGTCGTGACGAACACGCCTAAGCTTGACTTAAGGCTATTTACATCATTCGAAAAAGACGTTGCGTTTAACTCGCCGCTATTTTTTCCGTGTGTCACCCAAGTATTAAATAACACTTTAGTGTTTTTTAGGTCAATAACCCATAAGCGTCGTTCGGTAGAAGGTTTAGAATAATCAACCACGGTGAGCAATTCTTTTCGATCAAAGCCTTGTCGTCTTGCTTTTAGGTATGCGGTCAGACTTCGTTTTAAAACCGTTGTATCGAGATTATAAGCCTGCGCATGAATGCTTCGGATTTCATTAGATACCCAATCTGCAGTCTGTGCACTCAGGGATGAATCTGATGAGTATGTGAAAGGTCCCCAGCCTACTACGCTGAAAAACGCTAAAATAAATACCATATATCTCATTTTATTCCCCTTAAATAGCCCGGCTTTTACGGTTGCAGCTTTGATTAAAATAAGTCATAAGGAAGTGGTTCTGCGCATGATTTTGATTATACAATTAATTTAACCAACTTCTGACTAAACGAATGTACATTGTTGATTATTTATCCATTAATGTCAATATTTGACCTCAATCGACTTGTATTTGCAATGTGTAGAAACGTGTGGAACAGATATCATCTGCTCCACACATTGCAATACGCTGCATAGATTTGGAACGTATGCAAAATCAAATAGTCGGTTTTGACCGTCCATCCTTTAGAGTGGTACTTATTGGCTCAAATTTATTTATAAACCAAGTCCTATTCCTGTTTTGCTGAGGCGTTGGCTCTAAACCACACTGTATTAAAAAATCTTCTTTATTAAATTCAGCTTGATTATTTTTTAAAAAAGTAACTAGTAGAAGTTAACCATCTCGTCTTACTACTACTAGAAAGTATAACTTAAAATATTTTCTCTCTTCGCAGTTGTCTGCTCTTTCGATTGAGTCCCGTACGGGTGAAAACGTCTTTTTTGATAAAAGAAGGAAAGCAGACTGCCAGAATTGTTAACACGAATATTCTTCTTAGCTTGAAACTGATAACCCTCTGGACCTATTTGAAAGGAAAAACTATGAGTGCCATCGGGTGTAAACTTAGGGCGATTTCTAGTTTTGGAAAAAATTTGTTTCGTCTGGCGGCCTGAAACTTCGATTTTCGCTTGAATTAAAGATTTTTGTAGGTGTTCTTGAATTTCAGGTCTTTTAGCCTGTTCATATTGGCGTAACATTTTTATTACATATTTAATAAAATTATTTGGATTTTTGAGATTATTTGCTTGAGTCTCTGTTAGACTTTTTGATTTTTTCCAATTATTTTCAGCAGAACTAAAAATTTCTGCAATACGTATGGTACCAATGCCATAGCAGTCCTGAATGAGGTTATGTAGATTATTTAAATTATTGTACATATGAGCTTGGGTAAGATCAGTAGCTCCTTTATTGAGTGCACATAAGATGTTTTTCATTTCTGAACTCAAGCCGTAAGAGGTAAGACCCGTAATTAACAACTCAATTGGAGTAGGATTTTCACTGGTTGTTATTGCTGCTTCTAGAAGTGCATCTAGTTGGGATCTGTGGAACTCTAATGGGTTAACTTCTTTCGAAAACACATTCTCTATCCTAACTTCTTTGTTGCTAAGTGATGCGGATATACTTGATGTACTATTATGACTATTACGGCTTTTCATTATTCAATCTCGCTTAAAATTATTTTGCAACAGCACCTGCTAATGAGTATCTTTTTGAAAAAAAGACTATTTCAGATCAGAGCATTCTTCTGAAAGACTGATTCCTCGGATAGCTTGGACATAACTTTCTGATGCAATATTAAAATGATCTTTTATTGTACCGTTCATGACTGAATTGTGCAATTGCTATTACTAGAAGATGGTACTTAAGGAAAATAACGTATGCCAAATAGGCAGAATACCTAAAGCTTATTTTATTAAGGTCTTAAAATTAGATTATGATTTAACCGTATGCTCATCATAATCAAAACTACACTCAGACAATTTAACGATCTTAGTTTTTTTCTTCCATTTATAACCTAACCAAATAACTAAAAACGCAGGCAATCCAATATAGGAAACAAACACCCCATTCCAATTGATATGATCACCCATAAACGCTTTAAAATTCTGCCCAGCAATAATAATTAAGCAAAGACCAAACGCGATTAGTGGTGCATAAGGATACCCTTTGGCAACATAGGGCAGTTTTTTTAAGTCCCGACCTTGTTTAACGTAGGCTTTCCGGAATCGATAATGACTAATTGCGATGCCCAGCCAAGCAATAAATCCCGACAAACTAGACGCATTAAGTAGCCAGAAATAAACTGTGCCATTGCCAAAAAGCGTCGATAAAAAGGTTAACATCGCAACAACCGTTGTGGCTGCAAGAGCATACATAGGCACGCCGCGTTTATTTACTTTGCCAAACACAGCGGGAACATGGCCTTTTTTCGCTAAATACCAAAGCATTCTAGTCGCCGCGTACATGCCTGAATTACCCGCTGATAAAATGGCAGTTAAAATAACGGCATTCATCAAGGATGCGGCAAATGTAATGCCTAATTGTTTAAATACAAGAGTAAACGGGCTTTCCGTCACATCAGTGCCGGCTAAGAGCGGCGAAGTAAACGGTATCAGAAGACTTATGACAAAGATCGATAACACAAAAAATAGCAAAATTCGCCAGAATACATTTTTGACTGCTCGCGGGATACTCTTCCCGGGGTCTTTGCTTTCACCCGCCGCGATTCCAATGAGTTCGGTGCCTTGAAAAGAAAATCCAGCAATCATAAATGCGCTGACAATTGCAATCCAGCCACCATGAAAAGGCCCGTCATTAATCGTCCAATTTTTGAAACCAACAGGATGACCACCTACGATACCAAAAATTAACGCTGTGCCTGCAAAAATAAATACGATAATTGTTGTCACTTTAATGAAGGAAAACCAATATTCTGCTTCACCAAACCCGCGGGCAGATAGAGCATTAAATCCCACAAAAATCGTTAAAAATAAAGCACTCCAAAGCACCGCAGGGCTATTTGGAAACCAAAAATGCATCACTAATGAGGCTGCAGAAATTTCTGATGCGACGGTAATTGCCCAGTTGTACCAATAATTCCAACCCAAGGCATAACCTAACGCTGGATCAACAAATTTGGCTGCATAAACGTAAAAAGATCCTGTGGTTGGCATAAACGCTGCCATTTCACCCAAGCTCGTCATCAAAAAATAAACCATGATGCCGGTAACCATATAAGCAAGTAACGTACCGCCGGGGCCTGCCATATAAATTGCATTGCCGCTGGCTAAAAATATTCCGGTGCCGATCGAACCACCAATTGCAATCATATTTAACATGCGGGTACTAAGTTGCCGATGAAGCGTATGGCTGGTCTCTACATCACTTACAGCTACCACTGGTTCGATATGTTCGACTTGCGTCATCATTGGTAAATCCTTGTCCGTTGAACGACTTCATTTTGTTGCAATCTTAGTGTTTGCATACGATTACCTGATGATTTGCTTTATCGTTCAAGCTGTTTAATTGCATGCAGAACTCCTCGTAAAATCCGCTTGATCTTACAATATCTGTAAATAACAAACAATCGTGGAGTGGTGTACTGGGAGGGTATAATATTTCCACTCTCTTTAACCCACTGTCACCCCGCACTTGTTGCGGGGTCAGGAATTAAAAACATAAAATAATCACTAAAAAAAATAAAAATGTATTTTTTATTATTTA
>JBDTIZ010000300.1:0-4957 GCA_039936115.1 Gammaproteobacteria bacterium | reverse complement strand
AAACATCTTCTTGAGTCGTGCAGCCCTTTAGCAATTCATCTATTAATTCTACTTTCATAGTCATAGTCCATAAAAATTTACGTTATAGTACACTATGACCGTTTACACAGGAAAATTTACAGACTCTGAGAAAAACCAGCCAATAATTTTTCTTGCTGTTCATGTTTTTCTTTAGAAAAAAATTCTTCACCATATTCGACTTTCTGTTCGCTCTCAGGATAAGCACTATAAACATCATAAAAACTTTCAAAAGAAGCGGGATAGGTATGAGTTTCTGGAATGATGGTGGTATAGATATTTCCCGCTTTTAATACCTCATTTTCAGACTTTATGGGTGCTCTAACTGGCACATCCATTGCTTCTAAGCGTTTAATATTGTGGTTAAAGAAATCTTTGATTTTTTTTATCCCTGTATCGAAATCAGCGCCAGAAAAAATAATTCCCGCGTTATTTAGCTCAGATTCAGAAGATTGTTGTTCATTTGCAGGCTGGTTCTTATTGCTTCCACTGAAGAAGCCTAAGAACTTTTTTTTCATTGCACTAGGTTCAGCTTTTTGTTCAGAAGAGCACTGTCCATCTACTACAAAGCAATCCTTTCCCCAGCTAGTGGAATCAGATATATCTCCAGTCCGATTTACAATCACAAGAACATGATCGAATGTGGTAAATTGTATTATTTCAATTTTTTTAATATCGAGAGGATGTTCCCATAGAAATTTTGCAATTAGACAGGAAAGTTCAAGACAATTTCCTTGACGAGTTGTCGATGCTTTTAAAGATGTTTTTAAAACTTCTTGATGTGTGTGAGACAATGATTGTAGTGGATCTGTGCCCTTGAAACGAAGATGAAGGGATATAGCTGGACTATTTTGTTTATGAGCGGCTTTGTAGTGCCATTTTTTTTTCTTGTCCGTGTCAATTTTTCCCTTTTGAGGATCAAAAACATAATTACCGCGTGCTGGAACCTCCGAATCTTGCGAGGATTTTACATAATGTCCAGATCCATCATCATAACGAGACTTTTGATTAAGAACCCAGCCATTCGTTTTTTCTATATCACTTGCCAAATTTGACGAACCAAGAATGCAAGTCGTCCTGGCAAACTGTATGGCTGCTTTAAGTTTCAGTTGAATATCTGAAGGTTCTTTATCTTTTTTTGGGGGAGGAGAGAACATATAAATTTACCATTAAATTAAATAGGTTTGTATTAGTAGTTAAAATTATAGCATATTTTGCAAAAAGTAACTTGAGAAAGTCTTTATGTATGTAAATTGCTTTATATTTATAAGTCATTGCTTCTACTGTTGCTAACGTTTAACAAGATTGAAAATCAAGAATTTGTTACGTTAATAGACAACTAAACGACAAGCGACTCAGACTTGCCGAAAGCATACAATTCTTGTTCTTTATTTTTAGTTGTAGTTGCCTTGATCAGAGGCTTGATTTTTCTTTGACTTCCACTCATTGTGTGTGCTCCTCCAAATTTTGCTCTACACTTTATGCTCGGAATCATAAACTATGATTAACGCACCTAACTGAGCAAGCGCATTAGTTAACGCCACATAAGCTGCTTTTTGTTCGCCCCGAACAACAATATTTTTTTCGGCAAATTCAGGGAATTTTTCCGGAGTAAGATCTTTGTTTAGTAATATTAAATTCTTTTTTCCTGGGAACTGTATTTTTAGTTTTTCTTCAATTTTATAACTCAATAAATTTGAATCAGTTCTAGCTCAAACAAGCTAAATAATTTATCTTTGCTCTCTTTTGATGTATCAGTCTCATCGCTTGATAAGCATTTTTGGAATTGGTTTAAATCTTCTGAATATTGTGGATCTTCCAAGCCTAAACTCTGCAGCTTTTTTAATATGCTTGCTACTTGTTCTGTTGCCCATTGTTGGTTAGCTGCATTTGCATCCAAGGTAAAATAAAGTAATAATCTTATGCATAACTCGATGCGTTCAATAAGCCATTCCTCATCAACAAGGTCTGTTTTTGCAAATTTTTCGGTGTATTTTACGAGAGATGCAGCATATTTTATAAATAAAGGAAAATCTTCGTCATATAATTTATCGAATTCATCTATTTTTTGATATAGTGATACACTAATAATTTCCATAGCCTGAAAATCTTCAATATTCATAGTCGCGCGCTGCAAAAAATTTTCAAAAGTATTTAACGTTTTTGCAAATTCAGATAAGGAAGAAACGCTGGTGTCGCTTTGTGATTTTTGCTCGCTTTTATCTTGCGTAAATTGAAAGACTAATCCATTTATTGTTTGTATAGTGCTGATAAAATTTCTTTATTGTTTTTTATAGATGGAGAAAACATTTTTTTCATTCTTATTCATTTGGGTATTTAAATTATCAGACAAGAGATCAAAATGTCAAGTGCTCGATTCGGAATCTTTCACTTTCTTTATTATAAATTGAACCATTTTTGGGTGGAATCACAATATCAACATTGGAAAATTTATTTTGTAATAAAGAATAAATTTTATTTGCATCATACGCAGTATCAGCTGTCACTTGGTAACATTGTTAAGTATCGATGTAATTAAATTATCAACCACTTCCATATCATGAAACTTTCTATCAGTCAGTTCGCTCGTCTGAATAATGTGATAATGCATTTATAAAACCTTCACATTGTAATCATGATGGTCTACGAACAATATACAATTATTAAATAATTGAGGAGAGTTCCATGCGTATGAGGAAATTAATTATTCTTTTTAGGGGCCAGACTATAGTTATCTTTAATAGGTAGAATAAATAGTTAAAATTCTCTCGCGGCATGACAGCGGTTGAAGGATCTGTCACGCCAGCAAAAGTTGGCAAAGTCTCTCATTACTGCCGTAAGCCACCAGGAGAAAACGATCGATTTGAATTTGTAGCATCATCGCTCGAAGTTGCTGCAGAGGAGTCGGGCTTCATCTCACTGCTAGTGGATGTCATATTTGTAACAGTTGTCGCACCGGAACTGCTACTGCTCGCGCTGCTCTGTTGTATTGATGATGCAGAAAACCAGCTGCGGGGGTCAGAAGTAAATTCCTTGCTATGTTTTTTATACAATTCAATTGTCTTATAAAATTTTTCTACTAAGCGTGGATTAGCAGGTTCATCTGTTAGCAAGCTTCCCTGCAGAGTCTGGCATAAAACTTTTCCTGGCTGAGTGCGAATTTTTAGGTCCCACAAGATACCAACATATGACATTATGTATACACCGTAATGGTGATTTTTTTCCATAGCATGGTTAAAAAGGATAATTGCGTCATTTCTTCTAAACTTCAGTTTCCCTCTATAGTTTTTAAACTCCTTGTCTATGACAGATGCCTTAGCCTCAGGAGCATGATTCATAAAAGCATTAAAGATAATTTCTATCGGATATTCAGTAAGATCGAATTGTTGTAAAGAATTAATTGTTTTGTCGTTTTTGTCCAATAAAGCTTTTAGTGCTTTCGGATCAAGATAAGCCTGTATAGACTCTTCGTATTTCCCCCCATCTCCTCTCCTCCCGCAAAGCGCATATAATTTCCCTATCATATATTCTTTTTCCTGCTCCATGCGTAACGATGCATCCTTATCACCTTGTACAACAAGAGCTAATGATGGAAAGATTCTCGCATATAATTCTAATAATGTTTTTACAGTGATAACTTGTTCCTGCATATCACAATATAGCTTCATGAGATCCAGAATCCACTTTGTCAGATTTCCTACAAGACCCGCTGGATGAGTTGCTTTTTCTTCTACTGGTTTTTGCTCTAAGGAGGAAGAGGATGATGTCGTTACTGCTGTGGTGGTCTTAGAAGATGTTTTTAACTGTTCGACTATTGCCATAAGCGTGCTCATTGCTTCTGTAATAGCTGCGGCACCCTCAGGTTTCATGTGTAGGGTCTGATCCGAGTTAAATTTATTCAACCCAATAATGTGATTCATTGCGGAAGGGCCATATACCATTTGAATATAAGTACTGATAAATGCATCTTCACATTTATAGGTCATCATTTCAGCTCGCAATTGCTGGATAATTCCTATAGGGCCTTTTTTAAATGCTAGTTCAAAATCAACTGGAGATTGCGGTGTCTTAGGCGTACTCATTCTTCTTGGCCCTTTTACTGCCGGCTGTGGGGAAGGGGCAAGAGGAAAGAAAGTGGGTAAGTTTTGAAATACAGGGGTATATTCCTCACCTGAGGAGGTTCTTGCTTTTAACGAAGAGGAGGATGATGGTGATATAGCGAGCAGCGAAATTTGAGAAGATGACTGAGGCGAAAAAGGTGATATAGGTGATCTAGGCGACCCAGGTGTTGCAGGCCTGCCAGGTCGAATAGGTATAGGAATAATAATTTGTATTTTAGGGCGCTTTGATGGGGGAGGGGTAGCGCTACTGCTACTTCCACTCAAATCAGTAATGTTACTGTTGCTACTTCCACCTGAAACCACCTCGTCAGCCTTCTTTTCTCCGGAGAACATTATAGAACCTCATTTTTATAGATAAAATAAAAGACAATTATAACATAATGTTTCTAATTTTGGCTAATAGGGCGATCTCCTTGAGGGATCGAGGCTTTGTTTCGTAACCTCTATAATTAAATTAGCCTATTTTAGTTTTTTTCAAAATTTTGGACATACGTCTGCCAAGCGGACACACATCATCTTATTTAAGAGACTGCAACCGATGATCGCCTCTTGTTGCTGCCTTACAAATTCTCTCGCATGCAGCTTATTTCCAAGAATGCGTTTGCAACGTCCAATCGCACATTCAGAATTATTGCGATTACCATAGCGATGCTTTGCTTGCCAAGCGCTACGACCATAACATTTAATTTCTTCAATAGTGCGATTACGTAATCTGTCACGTTCTTTATTATAAGTTGAGCCACTTTTTGGTGGGATCACAATATCAACATTGGAAAATTTATTTTGTAATAAAGAATAAATTTTATTTGAATCATACG
>JBDTIZ010000299.1:0-18699 GCA_039936115.1 Gammaproteobacteria bacterium | reverse complement strand
ATTTAAAGCCCGGACCCCGCAACAAGTGCGGGGTGACAGGATAAGCAAGTGTGGGGTGACAACCCGTCACAGCCGTCGTCCCGCAGCTTGTCCGCGGGACCCAGTCAACCTGGCGTCTGTTTTAAGAATATTTAACTCGCTTTTGAAAAAGTTTTGTCTACAGTTGAGGTGCTGCTGTTGTTATTTCCTGTCTCATTTTCATTTTTAGTCTCACTGACAGCTACATCGTTTGGAGATCCATAAACTACCGAGAACCTATCGATTAAGTCTTTCATTTTAGGACTTATCGTTCTCTTTTCTGGTTTTCCAGCTAAAGTATTATCAATCCTATCTGAAGTATTGGTTTGTCCTTTGTGTTCTGCATCGGCTCCAATCGTTTCTTCATCTTCCTCTAGAATATGTGTCATGATCATTCCTGTACTTCCCTTACTGAGTTGTCTTCTTAGGCCGGCCTTTTCAAGTTCTCTGGAATTTTTGCTCTTACTGTTTTGACCATCTTGGTCATGGCTATTACTATCTTTTCTAGATGCATTACTTCTTGAATGGCGCGGAATATAATTTGTCTTTTTACATAGAGCTAACCAACCTTTAGAGATCACTCCAGAAAATATCTTAGCTGCTGCAGCCATGGTGCCTAGGTAGAGTGGATAAATAAATACTTTTGCGGCAACTGTCAAAGCGGGTTTTAATGCGAATGCTAAACCACCTGTTGTAATTCCAAACGCTATAAATAAAGCAGACGGTATTAATTGCATGGCACTTTTCACAAGGGTGCCTGCTGTATATAAAACTCCAGGATAATTATGTGTATCATTCTTGTATTTTTTTGTTAGATATGAAAAAGGTAAAGTAATTAAATTTGTGAAAGAATCTAATAAAGTACGCGTATAGGAAATTGCATCGGCCGCAAGTGTAACTACAACGCTAATGCCTGCGAACGGTAAACTAACTAATCCCCCTATGACACCTACGAACAGTTTTACAGGAAATGAAGTATATTTATCTATCAGAGTAGTTCTGACTTTGTGAAGTGGCCAATTGAATAAAGCACCTGTCGATCTCACAAAAAATTCCAACGCAGTGAATGATACTGCGAATAGCTTATTGAATAATGGAAGTAACGGGATCGGGAAAAACATCGCTGGGATTTCAGCATATTTGAATTTTAAAATGGGTAAGATTGATTTCATGGCTCCAGTGAATGGATGAGGTGGAGTAGTAATTCTCAGATCATGATCGAAGCTGATCATCTCACCCGTTCCTACTGCAAACCGATCTTTTACGTCAGAATTTGAAGGCAAATCTCTATTTGCATCTTTGATGATATAAGCGGGAGTTACAAGATCTGGTATATAGTTTTTAATCTTCATCCCATTCATCATTCTATAATGAGCAGAACCACCAATGACTTCTCGGATTTCTCCCGGAAGGCGCTTTAATTGAGTATGAACCCATTCGGATATTTTTTTCATCCTTTGGGCTAATTTTTCCTTCCAAGTGTCTGGTTTACGCGAAATCATTGGCTTGCCCCATTTTGTATAATAAGTGTGGGCAAATTATAACCGTAAGCAACCAAAATGTGGAGTATTTTTTGGGCATTTAGTGCTGCTATCGATACTTTTATGTCTTAATGAGGCAACTCATTGATTATGTTGAAGAGATGAAGAAGAGATGATGCCTGTTGTAGTAGATATCTAGCAAAAACTGTCATGCCATCGAAAGCTGGCATCCAGGCTTTTCTTTGCTATAGTCAAAGTTGCCGATGCCAGCTTTCGCTGGCATGACAAAGTCGGTCTCAGTCAATCTGCAGCCTGATAAACAGAATGTCTTTCTAATGCTTCCAACATCTTATTTTTTAAAATAGGTTTATGCAGTACTTCAACCGCACCAAAGGTCAAGCAGGTCGACTTTTCAGACTCACCTACATAACCTGTTAAGGCGATAATTGGAGTTTGTTTTAGAGAGTGAGTCAGAAGTAATTTCATCTTTTGTATGAGTTCAAACCCGCTCATATCGGGCAAGCCAATATCGACTAAAATAAACTGGTAATATTGAGTATCTGCTAAAAAATTAAGTGCTAATTCACCGGAATCAGCTATATCAACGTTGTAACCTAGCTTGGTGAGCATTAATTTATGTACATGCTGGACGATTTTATCATCCTCGACTAATAGAATTCTTTTCATTTTTCAAATCCATTGAATATGTTATTACGTTAAAATCTAAGGTTAAACTAAATGTCGAACCCACATTGGGCGTTGATTTAACCAGAATTTGGCCTTGTAGTAAGTCAACAAGTTTCTTGACGATGGATAAACCAAGTCCAGTGCCTTGGCGACTATTGTTTCGAATATAAGTGTTCGCGACTTGTGAGAAGCGATCGAAAATAAAATCCATTTTGTTGGCTGGAATACCAATGCCTGTATCATTCACATTAATAATTAATTGAATAGTGGCTGCGGACGTTATTTTCGTTTGGACATCGATTGAAATAGATCCTTTGTCTGTGTATTTGATGGCATTACCAATTAAATTAGTAAGAATGTGGCGTAGCACACGATTGTCACTGAAGACAGCAGGTGGTGGTGCGGGGTGGTAGTTGACGGTAAATTTTAAACCTTTGCGTTGCGCGCTTGCGCCTAGAATAGCACTAATCTCGGTGATTAAAAGTTGTAAATCAACTTCAGCGTTAATAATTTCAAGTTTATTCGATTCAAGTTTCGCAAAATCAAGAATGCCATCAATAGTTGAAAGCAAATACTCAGCTGAATTTTCAACAATCTTTGCAAGTTCTTTGATTTCCGTGATAGATAAATCTTCTTTAGAAATGAGATCAGCAACACTGAGAACACCTGTTAACGGTATTCGTAATTCATGACTCATCATGGCGAGAAATTGAGTTTTGGCAAGACTTGCTGTTTCGGCAGCTTGCTTTGCTTGTTTTAATTCTGTGACATCAATTGAATTGCCTATGACGCCAATGATGTTGCCATGATGATCTCTGATTGGAGATTTAATTGTTAAAAAATGTAAGGTTTCACTATTTTTTAACATGACAATTTCTTCTCTTTCGATAATATTGCCAGTTGTCATGACTTCTTGATCAGTTTCACGCAATGCATCTGCATATTCAGGCCAAACGTCATAATCTGTTTTGCCTGCGATATCTTCTTGAGAAGCTAAATTGCCTTTTTGTATAACCGCATTATTGCAGCCTAGATAAACGCCGTTTTTATCTTTCCAATAAATACTGCTAGGAACGCTATTAATAAAATTTTCGAATTGATTCAATATGACGTAATTTTCTTTTGAAAGTTGTTGAGTGAGTTGTCCTATTAAAATCAGACCAAATGGAATATCAGCAGCATTTTTGAGCAAAGCAATATTCCAACGCAAAGGAGGAAAATCAAAAATATCCTGGTTTGGAATACAATTATCAATTGTAGCCTTTGGTTTTGAAGTAGTAAGCGATAATAAACCCTGTATTAATTCGCAATTATAATCGTTGCTTTGATAAAGTGTCGTAAAATTTTTATGTAAAATATCGGCGTGGGTTTTTTTTAAATATTTTTTGGTGGCAAGATTAATCGCTTGAACCCGATAGGACAGGTCAAGGCAAATAACGCTATCGCTATAAGGTTCAAAACACGAATCGAAATTGATTAACCATTTATTTAAATCATCGCCAGATGTCATTTTCTAGCACGCTTAGGAGAAAGAGTGGGTTCAGGTTTCGTTTCTGCAAAGAGATCTCTTTCAAGGTCGCAAACGTGACCTTGAGAGTGTTCTGAAATTTTACTAATATTGCTTAAATCTTCTATTTTCATTGGGAGCCCAAGGTCATAAAATTTTTGCTTTCCTATGGACTTAACAAAAGCACGGCCTGCAAATGCTTGGCCTGATGGTGTCAGTTGATAGCTCTTGATAGGTATCGGTTTTCCTTTGTGTTTCCATTCTGTCAATAGCTCAGCGGCTTGGATTATTCCCAAGCCCTTTAGTGCGCGAGTTAATTGAATGAAATCTTCCGGAACTGATATCTCTGAATTGTCAAAGTTAATCGGAGTGCCTCCTCTGGGTAACAATAGCGGAGCGCCAAATCCGTTTTTGAATTTTTTATCACAGAGCGGATCAATTTCTTGTGCACGTTCATTTTCTTGTATGTAGAGTAGTAATGTACGAAATTCCACATCACCTGATGAGGTTGCAATCAAAATTTGTGGTAAGGATCTCGTTCTGAAAACACCAAGAGCTCCTGCCGTCACATCTGTTCCAGTATTACCAAATACGATATGAGAGTTTGCAAGAACAACATTAGAGTTTTCTACTTCTTCGATTCTAATGTTTTTGTAATGCCGTGTAAGCTTCAATGCAGCGTGAATTTTGGTTTTATCTTGATCATGAATAATAAATTTTTTGTAACCATTTTTTATCAGCTGCAAAAGAATAGCTGAGCCTATATGACCTAAACCAATCAAACCACATTGCGGCTCATTATCTTTCATAGCGTCTGAAAATTCTTTAAAAGTAACGTTTATTTCAGCTAAAAGCCGCGAAATCTTTTTAGTAACAATATTAGCAACCATGGTGGGTTCTGGAACCGTTTTGTTATAGGCGGCTGCCATTAATAGAATCGGAAAATTAACTCGTCCAGAGGAAGGTAAACCTGAATTAGTTTGTTCCACTCCGATGACTTGCGAACACGCATTCATGAATTTTTTATCAATACCACTTATGACATATCCACCATCATCCGATACAATCACGTTAACGGGTTCTTTTGACTGTCCCTTTAGCTCAAGAATACGTTGATATGCTTTACCTAACATGTCGTGTACATCATTTTTATAAGTATCAGTCATTGTGCCCCATGCGGTTTGTACAGAAGGCACAGTAATATTTATTCCTAGTTCTAATAATCGATCGCTGACATCTTTGTTGTACGAATAATTTTTTCCAACCATAAAAATATTTCGTCGATCGGCACCTAAGGCGATCAAAAGTTCACAGAGGCTTATCGTGGTATTAAGAAAGTGTTCTCCGCAGACAAATACTGTACGCTCATTAAAAAATTTCCCAGGATGAATCGATTGAATCTGATCATATAATTTTTGTAGCACGGGAAGTTTAGGACCATATTGGAAAATTGATTTTGTTAATTCATTCGTCGAAAAAAATCTATGATCTGTATTTATAATTAATGCGCGAAAAAATGTTGAGCTTGTTTGAGCAAGTCTTGTGTTCGCACGTTGGGTGTATCTAAGTAAAGAACGGGGTAGCATACAATAATTTCCAATTTAGTTGAGTCATTGAGTAACTTATAATTAATAATTGTTTACTCTATACATAGTAAAAGTATTATCAAATCCAATTGTAAAAAATGCGATCATCCGTATACGCAAATATGAGTCTGATTTTAGTTCAATGAAATGAATTTCGCTATATTTTCCTCACTTTTAAGTGTTGAATTTAACCATCCCTTCGTTAGATCATTTCCTGCGCAAATTGTAAAATAAATGTCACTATAAGTGGCTTTCCTTAAGTGATGTGCAAATTTTCCGCTAATATTGTTGTGTTTTACAACTAATTGGAAAAAAATTGACATGTTAGAAAACAAACATACAAATCGTTGGGCATTTAAGAAGCAATTTGTGACGAATTGAGAAATAAAAATAAGCTTAGTGCAGGATGATACCGTTTTGCAAAGCGCGCCGCAAGACTCTTAGCTAAGAAAATTTAGTTGCGCTCAAAGTAAGATAGTATATTCTGCATTTTTTTTGATAGTTAGCTTTATTAAAAGCAGGAGCAATAATTGAACTCTCACTCAACGACCAAAACACTTCGCCAACTCAGACAAAATACTCACGGTGCAATCATAAGAGTAAGAGAGCTGGATGGAATACCTAACAATAAATCTCAAGCAGTCGATGATTCACTGACAGAAATCAAAGAGTGGATTGCTCGAACTAAAGCGGGTAATGATCCCTTAGAAATAGAGCAAGCAGATAATGAATCATACTTTTCTATCAATAACCAACTAGCATGGTTATTAATGTCCGTGGTTGATACTGCAGTAATGATGTGCCTTTGGAGTCAACATGAGATTTCTGATGATGCAAACTATGGAACACAATTTTTTCAAGGACTTGTTTATTTCGCCATGTTCGTGCTTACGATAGAAGGAATCTTGCAGCCTTATATTGCAGCTCAGTATGCGTATGATAAAGTGAATGTTGCTGAAAAAGAACTTCAAATTCGTCGAGGACTGATTCATGAACCTAGTGAAATAAGTCCTGATATTGCGAGAGTTGAAAATTTTCGTCTGGCGCTGCGACAAAAATATAGCGCGCTTTCATTTCATCAGCTAAAGAATAAAGATCGTTACCTAACACAAAGCTGGCGGCGAGAAGCTTGGATGTCTTGTACAGCGATCAATACTTTTGCGATGCTTCGAATGCTCGATGCTGTGAATAAAGATGAACTATTAACTAATGAAAATAAATGGCTAATCAGGTTAGGTATTTTTGCCGAGTTGATGGTAGGAACGATTCTATTGTATCACCAGAAAAGAGATGCGGTGCGTGATAATCAATTTACACTGATTGCGTCTGAAATATTACATGAAGAGAAAACAGTTAAATCGCTTCAATGTAAGATGTGAGAATATTGCACCTGGGGCGCATGGGCGTTGTTGCAGACTTTTTGCTTTTGTAGGGGCGAACCTGTGTGTTCGCCCCTACAAAAGCAAAAAAGTCTGCAACAATGTCGGTCGTCAAAAAAACACTAAGCTACATCAACTTTAGACTTCAACTTCGCAAAAATATCTTTTAATTTTTCATCATGCTCCGGATGCATTTTTGTAGCTCCGCAAACATCTAACGCATCATGCGTCACAATGCTAATCGCATCCTCATCGTCGCTTATGTTAACAACTGTATGTAATAAATTTTTAGGTACATGCACAAACGAACCCGCAGACTGTGGTTCGATACAATCTAAATTGTCGCCGGAAATTGAAATAATTGTGCCTTGCAAGACGTAATAAAGAGTGTCGCATTCATGTATGTGTGCAACGCCAATGGAATTTGCGTGTACTTTGGTAACATGCATTTCCATTCGCTCACTTTGAACGACGGGTAAATTGTCATTGCCCCAATCGCGTTTTTTCCAAGCAGCTTGATCGGCTTGAACTGTGATAACTTTGTTCATTTGTATTTCCTTAATTACATGGGCTCTCAGAGCGAGACATTTTAGCAGAAGTCATATAGGAATAGGTATTAGAAATGATTGGATCTAGTGAGTGATCTAACTCTCTGTTTTAAAGTGGAATTCAATGTAATAAATGAGTTGATTCATAAAATAATTTGCGTTAGAAGACAAATATTGTTTGCAGAATTATTAAAATTGTTCTATAAATGATCATGTTATGTACGTCATTAGAATGGAGTTCGCTGTGAATATTGTTAGTTTTAAAGCAAAATTAAGCAACCCAATAACACTCTATCTCATCATGATGAGCTTAGGCGTGTTGAGTGGTATCTCAGGAATTAGCTTTCTTGAATCTTTTGGTTTAATAGTGTCTGATATTTTTATCAAGATTTTCAAATGTATTAGTACCCCCATTATTGCTTTATCCATCATAGTGACATTATCCAGTTATCAAGAAGATGGATTGATGCCAAATGTCTGGCGTAAAACCATGCTCTACACAATTAGTACAACCATGTTGGCTGCTATAGTTGCTTGTATTTTATATCTGATTATTAACCCGAATAATGTAAATGACGTTTCACAAACAATGACGTCTGGCGTCGCGAATAATGGGACTTATTTACAACATTTGACATCGCTAATTCCTTCAAATGTATTTGCGCCGTTTCTTGAGCAACAAGTCATTGGTGTTTTATTAGTAGGATTTATTTTTGGTATTGCAATACGTTTTATTCCTGATCCTGATGCTAAATTGGCAGTGACGAATTTTTTTAAAGGCATGCACGGCATATTTTTTGTGATAACGAAATGGGTTGTTAAAATATTACCGTTAGGTCTGTATGGTTTCGTGACGGCGACGGTTATTCAGTTAAATAAAGGAATGGACATTACTGGCATCGGAAAATATCTTTTGGTCATCGTATTGGCTAATTTGATACAAGGTTTTGTCATTCTGCCCGCGTGGCTCAAACTGAATCGAATCAATCCGTTTAAAGCGATGCAAAAAATGATGCCTGCATTATCGGTCGCATTTTTTTCTAAATCGTCTGCGGGAACTCTTCCAGTCACGATTGAAACGGCTGAAAAACGTTTGAAGATTGATCCTAAAATTAGTCGCTTCGTTTTACCTTTATGCACAAGCATCAATATGAATGGATGCGCTGCATTTATTTTTACAACAGTCATTTTTCTTATGCAAAACCATGGTATGGATATTACGCTAGCAACAATGGGATGTTGGATTGTTATCGCGACGATAGCAGCCATTGGTAATGCCGGTGTGCCGATGGGATGTTTTTTCTTATCAGCGAGTTTATTGTCTAGCATGAATGTACCGATTATTTTGCTCGGGATTATTCTTCCGTTTTATAGCGTGATTGATATGATTGAAACGGCGTTAAATGTCTGGTCTGATTCTTGCGTTGCAAATGTGGTGAATCAACATTATCTCAAACATAAGGAAGATGTGTTGATGGGTGATGATGTGGTGCTAGATCAGCATTAAATTTGCAAGGGCGAACCTATGTGTTCGCTCTATCAAAAACGCAGTGTTAAACCTGATTAATCCCACCATCCATTTCAACGGGTCGTGCCATAGCAAAATTCACATTTTTATTCCAATAACCACCCGCACCCCATGCAAAAGCCGCAGGCCTGCCTGTTTTTGGATTGGCTTTTAGTAATAAGGTACCAATGCCAATCCCGGATTTATGTCGTTGGCGAGTATCTTCGCTATGCCCGCTAGGTGCTGAATCTGCAATACGAACAAAAAACACATCACTGACTTGAACGGGTTTATCCATGACAACCATGACATGCCCGCCCGTCTGTGCGCCGCGTGAATTTTTATAACGAAAAACTAAAACATCACCCGGCCGAAGTTGCTCTATGTCAGCGACCGCATTCCAATATTGTTCTTGACCTTGCGCAGCGGATAGAGCATTAAAAAAGTGATAATAATGGCTGGAAGCAGGATTATCAGCACCTGTTGAGTTCACTAAATCCGAATAAGCGCTTGGATACACTTCTTGAAGAACATGATCAACGAAATTTGAGCAATCTAAAACATATACACCATGCGAAGTGTCAAAACGTGTGCCACCTAATTTGTAGCTACTATAATGAAGATTGGCAACAGTCTTATGTACAAATCCAATCAAGCGATTTTCAACAGCAGTCACGAAATTAATATGCGGTTTTTCTTCAGAGATCGCTCCAAGATTAAAAGGCGCTAATGCGTGATTCACCGAAGAACTGCGCGATGTCGATTGTGAAGAGGCAGTTTCATTGGTATCAATGTTCGGAAGTTCTGCTGCTAATTCCGAATTGACTCGTTCACCATGTATGACATGTGCATGATGTAGGTGGTTTGTTTTGTGATGTGTTTTAGACAGAGTTTTTTTAGCGTGATGAGTCGTATGAGTTCGCTGTGTAGTGTGTGTGACATGCTTATGTTGTTTTGATTTTGTAGACATTGTTTTGTGCGTATTAGCAGAAACCGGATAAGTTACGAATAATAATAAAGTTGCGATCAATGCAAATAGAGTTTTGATTGGTTTAACTTTGTGCGCAGTGGAATCAGAAACTGCAGCATTAAATTTTCTATGCCAATAGTTATTTTTTTTACGAAGCATTTCAAAAAATCCTTATCAGTAAAACACAAACGTTGGTTCGTATGAGCAACGTTAATTTTTTCTTCAATCAGCAACAGTACATTATGCCAGATTATGAGAAAAATTTAAACCTCGCCGACGTGTGCAATTTTTGGATAGCAATAGGTGTTGCGAATTCATTCAAGAGATATAAAATAGCCGCTCAATTTGAGAGGTAGTTCTGAAATGAGTAAGTTTAGTAAATTTTTTTGTTGTCTATTTTTTGTAAGCATTACAACCTTAGCCGAACCTATCCCGCATGAAGCTGAATCAATGTATAAAATTCAGGGTAGTACCGCAGAGGAGTTACGCACAGAAATGAATCATAAAGGGATCTATGATCAGGATCGGCGATATGATGCGGATACTCGTTGGTATATTAAATGGCGATATGATTACAACGAAGGCAGAGATCAGTGTTCGCTTTCAAAGGTTCAAGTCACAGTAGATGTGACTTATTATTTACCATTGTGGGTCGATTATAAAAATGCAGATCCTGCCTTACAGAATCGGTGGAATGATTACATGACAAATTTGCGCACCCATGAAATCGGTCATGCAGAAAATGGCAAAAATGCTGCAGTTGAAATAGAGACAACGTTATTAAATTTTCCAGTGATGGAAAACTGTGACGAACTGGGTAAAGCAGCGAATGCAAAAGCAAACAGTATTGTTGCAAAATATAATGCGGAAGATATTCAGTATGACTCAGAAACAAAACACGGAAAAATTCAGGGAGCAGTTTTTCCTTAAAATAAATTAGCTATACGATTTGCCATTGCCATTGCCATGTCCGTTAGTAGCGGCTTGCGCATTGTTGTGCATGATTTCGTTGACGTGAGAGTTAGTCAGCGTAAAACCATGAAATGCAGCAAGACTTAAGCGTAGCGTGACCATATCTGTTAGCGCAACAACAGTTGCGGTTCGCACACCAGAGACAGAATAAAAACCTGTGTCATTTAATCCGATGGCATTTCCGGCTGTTAAAGTGGCAAGTGATTTTGTAACAAGAACATCATTTTGATAGGAGATATGTCTAACGTCTGCAGTTCCAGAAACAATCAAAAAAACGCTATCAACGATTTCACCTTCTATGACGATTGTTTCGCCCACTAAGAAAGGTTGTTCTGTGAGTAAATTGGCGAGCATTTCAATTTCATTATCAGTGAGTTGGGAAAAACAGGCTTGTTTTCTGGTGAATTCTTTCTTAAGGTCCAATTCAATGATTTCAACCATATTTCCCCCATCAAAGTCATCAATCCATTCTATAAATATATGCAAAATAGACTCAGAAAGCTAGCGAAGTAGAAAAATAAGATTTTAGTGTCAAAAACCTTAAGTAAATAACGAGTGGATTCATTCGATTAGAAGTTTGCTAATTTATCTCGCAGCAAAAATGGTAAAATAAAGGCTAGTGGAGGGCGTTTTTATGATAATAAAAATCCGTCAACTTGCCTTGCTCCTCAAATACAGTTTTGTCGTTTTATTTGCTGCTGTATCCTGCAATGCTTATGCAGAATACTATTTAGTTTATTCTCAACCAGACGTCGTGTGCGCAACCTGCTGTAATTCCTGTCATCATCGTAAGCACTATAAAAAACATTACCATAAAAAATATTATCGTCCTCATTATAAGGTCGTGCATAGGCCTACGTATTATAATATCGAAGTTTATGATGTTATTCCCACTTGTTCTGGCAATGTGATCGTTCCACGTTGTAATCCAACTTGTACTAGAGATTATTGTTATTCGCCTTGCGCAAGCGCGAATGCAGGGCGGGTCTGGACGACGCGCCCTTACACAGTGTATTACCCAGAATCCGATGATTATAATCCTACGTATCCTGTCGCTTATCCAAATGATCCCAACATGGATACAGGCACCCTGGATAACGATTTTGAATGATTTAATTAGAATCTAAGGTGTTTTTTATTTAGAATGAACTTCATTTAACAGGGAGTATGAAAATGAAGTTACTATTTGCAGCATTCATTGCTATCGCACTGGGGATGTTATCGAGTTGTGCGTATATTCAAGGGATAAAAGATCAGAAAAAAGCAGATCTAGAAGCCGCAGCATCAAAACCATCATCGGCTGCAACCACTATCCAACCCCAAGCTACGCCCAATATAAATGCTAATGCTGATACAGGCGCTGCAGCAGCTACCGCTTCAAAATTGATTAGTCCAATTACGCATTAATGATTTACTGAGTGTGATCTAACTGGATAAATATGACAGCAACATGTTATTGGGTGTATATTTTAAATTGCAGTAATGGAGCATATTACACGGGCTATACCACAGACATGGCGCGTCGTTTTCAAGAACATTTAAAGGGAACGGCAAAATGTAAATATACTCGAAGTTTTAAGCCGCTTAATATTGCGTCACAATGGCAAGTGTTTGGTGATAAGACAGCTGCAATGAAAATTGAAAAGTATATTAAATCGCTTTCAAGAGATGCAAAACGCCAGCTTATTTTGCATCCGGAATTACTATACGAAATGTGTCAGTGCGGCAATGGTGTTTTATAGGAGAGGATTTATTTATGTTTCGTGAAGTACGCAAACGAGCCTCCAAAGTGGGTCAACCACCTGGTACCGCTACCTTTACCGGCCTTAAAAAATCTTTTGTGCCGCGCATGACAATGGTTACTTATTCAGAACAACAATATCATGTCGCAACAGGTACAACTCTTGAAGAGTGTACAAGTGGAAAAATTTCTAACGGACTAACTTGGATAAATATTCAGGGATTACAAAATGTTGGATTAATCCAGCAGCTTGCAGCACTTTACAAAATTCATCCGCTCACAATCGAAGATATATTAAATGTTCAACAACGACCTAAAGTGGAAGAATTTGAAAATTATGAATTTATCACATTAAAAATTTTTCTCTGGCAGCCTAAAAAATTAAGATTTGCCGCTGAACAATTGAGTATTCTCTTAGGTAAAGATTTTGTGATTTCTTTTCAGGAATCAGACACACCTATATTTAAAAATATCAATGAAAGATTATGTAGTGAGTCGACACAACGATTACGACAACAAGGCAGTGATTATTTGGCATATCGCCTGATTGATACTGTTGTCGATTATTATTTTTTAGTGTTAGAAGGTTTGGGAAATCAAATCGATAAAATTGAAGAAAAAATTATTTCAGATCCGGCGCCACAAAATACACGTACTATTTACCGTTTGAAACGACAGATGTTATTTTTACGTAAATCTATTTGGCCGATGCGTGAAGTCATTAGTCATTTGTTGCAAGGTGAAGAAAAATTAATTTCCGCATTTACGCGTCTATACATGCGTGATTTATATGATCATGTTGTACAAGCAATCGATACAATCGAAACTTTTCGCGATATGCTGTCTAACTTATTGGATGTTTATCTTTCGAGTCTGACTAATCGCATGAATGAAGTGATGAAAACTCTGACGATCATTGCAACGATTTTTATACCCATGACATTTCTTGCTAGTCTTTATGGGATGAATTTTAAATATATGCCAGAGCTGAGTTGGCATTACGGCTATTATATTGTATTGGGAATTATGCTGGCACTGGCGGTTGGAATGTTGATATATTTTTGGCGTAAGAAATGGATCTAGTCTTAGGTTGTTTTTGAAATTTATTGTAGGGGCGAACCAAAATTATCAAGAGATTCTAATATCCAATGGTTCAATGTCATTTGTTATGATATGTTAGTTTAACTTGGGAAAAGTGACCCGGGTTTATATTAAAAGAGTTGATGATTCAGAGCTTTTATTTGATTCGTTAACGTAACTGATTTTATAAAATTAAGGAGCATAAATAATGGGTAAATCGAAAGATACCAAAAAAGAAGCTAAGAAAAAACCAGCGAAATCTCTGAAAGAAAAACGTGCTGCTAAGAAAGAAAAGAAAGGATAAATAGTTAGAAATGAACGGCCCTGTGTTTAAGCCGCTCTGGATGCCAGCATGTTTTAAGCTGGCATCCAGAGCGGCTTAAACACAGGGCCGTTTTTACATTGCCTCATCATATGAGTGTCTGACAAATTCTGTGACGCAACCAGATCAAGCCATGCCTATCACGGAAAAGACATTGTTGTTATTCAACAACAGTAACTTCTTCTGCTTGAAGACCTTTTTGACCCTGTGTAACAGAAAACTCTACTCGCTGACCTTCTTCCAGTGTGCGGTAGCCGCTACCAGTAATCGACTTAAAGTGAACAAATACATCTTCACCTTGATCGCGTTGTATGAAGCCAAACCCTTTGCTATTGTTGAACCACTTAACGGTACCTTTTTCACGTGCTGCCATGACTATAACCTTCATTTAAATTAAACATAATAAACGTTGTGAGTATAATTTCAGACTCAGTGATGAGAGAAATATTTACAACGACTTTTAAAGTCTATCATATTTTCTTTTAAGGAATGAAGGCTTTTTGTAGGGGCGAACCTATGTGTTCGCCCTCTCTATCGAAGAAATAATGTTGCATATTTAAGCGGCTGGGCGAACACACAGATTAGCCCCTACGAAAGCAAAAAAGTCTGCAACAACGCGGGACTACAGCGTTAAAATCTCTCCGCTCGCCGTCCATTCAAATCTATTTTACTAATAATGGACGCAACATCGGCCAAACATTATTAAGCAATATAGGTTGCGCCATTGCGAGAGGATGAATTCCATCCGATTGCATGAGCGGGGACTGATCGTCAACACCTGTTAAAAAAAGTGGTACAACACTGATATCTTTGCGTTCACTTAATGCTGAGAAAATTTGCATAAATTGTTGAGTATATGCCGCCCCATAATTGGGCGGTAGACGCATCCCTAAAACTAACACTTTGCTGTTTGCTGCTTTGACTCGGTTGATAATCTGTTCTAAATTATTTTTAATCGCTACAAGTTGCAGGCCACGTAATCCATCATTTCCACCTAGTTCAATAATAGTAATTTGCGGATGGTATTTTTGTAATGCGGCAGGGATTCGTTCTAAGCCGTTACTTAAGGTATCACCTGAAATACTGGCATTAATAACGCGATAAGAATAGTTCTCTTTTTTTAATCGCTGTTCTAACAAGCTCACCCAGCCATCAGCTGGATTAATACCGTAGCCAGCGCTTATGCTATCGCCCACAATTAGGATTGTATTTTCTGCTAGTACCGGTAAAGTAAATAGCAATAGTAATGCAACAAGGAATCGTTTCATGCAACAAACAGCCTCTGATTTTTTACGACTGGAGCATCTTAGCAAAGAGGTACCGAGTGGTGATAGTCAAATTTCAATTTTAAAAGATGTCAATTTATTGATAAAAATAGGCGAAAGTATTGCAATTGTTGGTGCATCGGGATCAGGAAAAACCACGTTATTAACATTGATGGCAGGATTAGATACACCAACCAATGGCCAGATTTATTTAAAAGAATATCATCTTAATCTGCTTGATGAAGAACGACGCGCTTTCATTAGAGGAAAGTATGTAGGCTTTATATTTCAATCTTTTCAACTTTTACCAACGCTGACAGCGTTAGAAAACGTCATGTTACCACTTGAAATCCAATATATTTCTCATCAGCAGGCAGTCAGAGATGCAACAGAATGGTTAAAGCGCGTCGGTTTAGGCGAAAGATTACATCATTATCCGGCGCATCTCTCAGGTGGTGAACAACAACGCGTTGCTATTGCTCGCGCGTTTATCACTCGTCCAGAAATTATTTTGGCAGATGAGATGACAGGAAATTTAGATGCTCACACGGGCGATTTAATTTCCGATATTTTATTTTCACTCAATGCGGAACAAAAAACGACGTTAGTGTTAGTCACGCATGATAAGAGCTTAGCATCACGGTGTGAGCGACGTTTGTTATTAAGTGAAGGTGTTTTACAATTATGTTAAATGCCCCCATTTTGGCAATTAAATTATTTTGGCGCGAATGGCGTCGTGGTGAATGGACAATTGTTGTCATCGCGCTTTTACTAGCAATCACTGCAACGACTGCTATAAATTTTTATACGGATAGAGTGACACGCGGTTTAGAACAACAAAGCATGAAATTTCTCGGCGGTAATCTCGTTGTAAGTAGCCCACTTGCTATTCCACTAGAATGGGTGAAGATGGCTAATTCACTAGGATTGCAGAGTGCAGAAGTCTGGACATACCCATCCGTCATTAGTGCGAAAAATCAATTGCAATTAGTTAATGTGCAAGCTGTTTCAACAACTTATCCATTAATAAGCGAAAATCCAATACGTATTGAGAAAAATTCAATTTGGATTGAACCGCGCTTATTGCCATTATTAACTATTAAATTGAATGATAATTTAATGCTAGGGGCTGCAAATTTTCGCGTGAGTAAATTACTGACTAGCGATGTTGATTCACTCAATACAGGTTGGGCGATTGCACCGCGTGTTTTAATACGAATAGATGATCTCCCCGCGACTAAAACTATTTTACCCGGTAGCCGCATCGATTATCGTTTGTTGCTTGTGGGTGAAGCAAAAGAGTTGCAGTTATTTCGTCATTGGATTGTGCCACAATTAAAACCCGGCCAGCGATTACTCGATTTAAACACTCAAGAATTTAAAATAAATGCAATTTTGAAGTATGCTGAAAGTTATTTACAGTTAATAGTTTTAGTCTGTTTGATGATGAGCGGTGTTGCAATTGCATTAAGTATTCAGCAATATATGCGCCGGCATAATTCATACGTTGCATTATGGCGCTGTCTAGGTGCTAGCAAACAACAAATCATGCAAATCTTTTTTTGGCAGCTCTTATTTGTTGCTTTAACTACAGGCATCATAGCCGTCATTTTGGGTTATATTTTTCAAGAAATATTTGCGAATTTGTTTAAAGAATTTTTACAATTTCCTTTGCCAGCAACCGGCGTTAGTCCTGTTTTGTTGGGTTTTTTTGTCAGCATATTTTTATTATTTGCATTTTCTTATCCACTCATTAGTCAATTACCACGTATTTCGCCACTTTTTATTTGGCGAAATGAAATTGCTTCGCACACAAAACAAAAAAGCTATTCTCTCGTTGTTTCAATCGTTCTCATTTCCGCGTTTATTTTTTGGTATATGAATTTATCTGAATTAGTTTTTTACTTTTTGGATTCGGTTTTGCTTAGTATTGGATTTTTATATCTGTTAAGTATAATAATTCTAGCGTTCTTGAAGCGAAGTTTAATTCATACAGAAGGTGCTATCAGACGTGGTTTAAGCGAAATAGTGCAGCATTCCCACAGTATAAGTTTGCAATTTATTGGCTTTAACCTGATTTTAACTTCGTTGATTATTTTAGGTTTGGTGAGAACACATTTAATTAGTAATTGGCAGCAATCTTTGCCGGGTAATACCCCGAATTATTTTGCATTCAATATTGCACAAACTGATGTGCCTAGTTTAAAGCATTTTTTTCAAGAACATAAAATTTCAATTGAAGCCATTTATCCTATGGTCAGAGGCCGTCTGATTTTATTGAATGAAAAACCCATATTAAGTGCAGTTCCAGCAACTGCTGCGCATAACAATGCATTGCATCGAGAATTAAATTTAAGCTGGATGTGGAAATTTCCTGCAGATAATAAAATTGTGCTTGGAAAGGATTGGACAGCGTCTGATTATGGCAAAAGCTTGGTGTCTGTCGAAAAGAAATTAGCGGATGATTTACAATTGCATCTGGGTGATAAATTAGTTTTTCAAATCGGAGATCAACGATTAACAGCAGTCATCAGTAATTTCCGAACACTTGACTGGTCATCATTCCATCCTAATTTTTTTATGATTTTTCCTCCGGGGTTATTTAGCAATATTCCTGCAACTTATCTTACAAGTTTTCATTTAACAGCGGATCAAGTGGTTTTGCTTAATCAACTTATCCAACGTTTTCCAAATGTTACTGTGATAGATGTGGCTAACATATTGCAACAAATGCAAGACATCATCAACAAGATGACATTGGCTATGCAATATCTGTTTATGTTTGCATTAGCGGCTGGCGTATTAATTTTTATGACCAGTATTCAAGCGAGCATGGATGAGAGGCAGCAAACGTACCGATTGCTTCGTGTGTTAGGCGCAAGCAATACCTATATTCGTAAAAGTATATTGACAGAATTTGTGTCATTTAGTGTTTTGATTATTCTTACATCGGGTATATTAGGATTTTTAATTAGCGCGTTACTCGAGCATTTTGTGTTTGGTATGGGATCCTAGCATGGGCGGTGCTATAATGCGTTCGCTTATAAATTTTAACAATAAGGAATTCAACATGCGCAATTTGTTTTCGATATTACTTATGATGATTGTAACTGTCGGTATCCTCTTTCATGATGCAGAGGCGAGACGTTTTGGTGGCGGCAGAAGTTTTGGTATGCAGCGGTCATCCAGTAATTTTTCGCGTGTACAATCACCCGCTCAACTATCACAGCCAGCAACAGCAGCGGGTAACAAGTGGTTAGGTCCAATCGCTGGACTTGCTGCAGGCGGTCTTTTAGCGTATCTCTTCATGGGGCATGGATTGGGAAGTGGAATATTATCCTGGTTGGCAATTGCAGGAATTGGCTTCATGTTGTGGAATCTTTTCCGCAACAAACTTCAACCCGCAGTATCCGCCAATCAATATAACCAAATGTCGGGAACTAACGTACATGATTTAAACTCGCGTTTTACTGCAAATAGAGGCAATGCAACCACAATGCCAGCAGGATTTGATGCAACAGAATTTTTACGTGATGCAAAAGTGCAATTTATTCGGTTGCAAGCTGCTTATGATGCTAAGAATTTAAATGACTTACGTGAATTCACAACACCTGAAGTCTTTGGTGAAATTCAATT
>JBDTIZ010000298.1:0-6125 GCA_039936115.1 Gammaproteobacteria bacterium | reverse complement strand
CCACCCGCCGTCGTACTGCGGCTTGTCCGCGGTATCCAGTCAACTTGGCCATGATAATTTACAAAAGCAATGCTTTGCTCACGCTCGCAATGAGCGCGACCGCCTAGATGTATTATTTTATTAACCGCTGCAACAACCGCTTATAAATAAATTCTTTGACTGTCCTCGTCTGAACCAAATTCATCCGTTGCAAATACGGCAACGCTTTTGGCTTACAACGAAAGTCTATCAACGCCAAAAACACCAACAAACCCAATTTAAATTTTCCACAATTTTTCAAATACATTAATATGTCTGCTATTACCATTTCCTCATCCGTCAAATCATTGCCAAATGGATACGGTTTACAATACCCTTTGTGTTGAAATTCTTTGACAATACCTTGCACCCGCTCAGGAAAGTTTTGGCTAAATTGCGCTGGAATTTTATACTCTTTCGCCAGCTTGCCGGCTTTTTTAGCTTGCTTTAACAATTCAGGCTGAAATCGCGAATCAGTAATATTCAACATTGCCTGAATGATTTCCGCGTCTGTTTTACTACGACAATCAGCGATTCCATATTCCGTCACTACAATATCGCGTAAGTGTCGCGGGATTGTCACATTAGGATATTGCCAAACTATATTGCTTAGCGTTTTATTGCGATGCTTCCGTACGCTATGACAATTAATAATTGAACGAGCGCCTTCTAGTTTTTGCGCCATCAAGACAAAATCAAATTGGCCGCCAACCCCACTGACTTCTTGCATATCTCTCAATCCGTCACTAATGATCACACCGCCTAAAGATACCATCATTGCTGCATTCACAAACCTGGCTTGCTTCCGCTGCAATTTCAATAATTCCGGCCTGAAACTGAGGTCATTTGTTCTTGCGATAGTTGTCATATTAATTAATTGCAACTCATCAAACGACATGTTTTTTAATTGTTTATACAATTCAACACTGCCGAGAAAAAATCCTGCGTGGATAATTTTTCCCGTTTGTAATTTTTTACCTAAGCACTCAGTTATGAGTTTTTTCTTTACCTCCACCAGCGCAAGATTCGCAGGCAGCTGTTGGCCGCTACTAAAAACAAACTCGCCTCGCTGATAACTAACCTCTTGATTTAGAATGCCAAATTCTTGTAAAAAATCAAAATCGCGACGCTTAATTTTTTTGTGAATCAATTTATTAGTTAATAAAATATCAATGATGTCTGGCGTAATATCGTCCGTTATTTTTTTTTCGTTCAACAATATCTGCAAACCCACATGGTCATAAACACGCTTTTTTAAAATCTTGGCATTGTAAAGCTGCAGATATTCATCGCTTAACATTTCTGTCGATGCATATAAACCATACGTGAAGGGATCAAGTGAGCCTGTTGATGCCATGGTTTTACCAAACTTTTTAACTGCGCCCAGCTTATCTAACATATCTTGATAAGCATTATTTTCTTGATGTCGCATAATCAAAGCATTCGCAACAGCATTGCTCAATCTACCGATACCAATTTGTAAACTGCTATCATCTTCAATTAATGTACTGGTGTATAAACCGATAAGATGATCTTGATAAGATATTTTTTCGCGCGGCGTTGCAAACAATGCCGGATATTTTTTGCTATCAATAATGTCAGTGAATTCAGTTTGTTTTACAACTGAATCGCCATACATAAACGGCAAGTTCAAATTCACTTCGGCTACAATCGCGATTTTTTTGCCAGCACGTTCGTTTATTCGGATCCCTTCTGCCACTTGTAAAAACAAATCGGAATTACTGCTAAGACTATACTCTTTTGCATGCTGGCTGGATTGTGCGACTTGTGATGCGATAACATTGACTGAAAAATTTAATGTGTCACGTGTCACTGTCGTGTAATTACTGTTGATATAATTTTGTTGCACATTGCTGTTATGTAAATATTTGCCGGGCGTGAGGAAAAATTCGATCACTCGAATATTGCTAGGTAATTGCTGTAGCAGACGTGCTTGTTCATAGAGTGGATCTTCGTAATCTTTTAACAAGCGATCCAGAATAGGTTCGACTAAGCGTTTTTCTAATTCGTTTTTTAAATTGGGGCGAGCTAAAGTAAGACCGGTGATAATAGTCAATTGTATTGTTTTATCTTGCAACGCCAATTGATAAAGTGCATTTAAAAAACCTATGGGTTTCCCTATGCCTAAGGGTACGGCGATAATGATTGTTTTTCCAACCTGATCTATAATTTTCTGCGCGGCGATTGCGTGTGAGCTATGGTAGGTTGTCATGTTGTGAAAATTCCTTATAACCTTGTGTCATCTCATTTCTGTGGTTGCTGTCATTGTTAGCGCTATGTTGGTTTGTCTATTAACCAACTTAGTGCTCACAACGAATGACATGACTGCGCAAGAACATACTGCGCCGCCTGCGCCAAATTTGGAAAATAAGGTATTCCAGCCAATTCCGGATTATCTGACATTTCCGCTAACACTAATAATGGTTTGCAACCGACCGCACGTGCTGCTTGTACATCTGATAATTTATCGCCGATAAAATACACTTCTGTCATATTGGCTTCATATTTTTTTTGGATTCGTGTCAACAAACCCGGTTTGGGTTTTCGACAATCGCAATTTTCTGAGGGGTGATGCGGACAAAAAAATATTTCATCGATGTGTCCACCCACTTCTGCTAATTCGTGCATGAGTTTTTCATGAATAGTATCTAACATTGCAATATCATAATAGCCACGCCCAACACCCGATTGATTCGTGGCAACAACTACATGATAGCCTGCGCGATTCAAATCAGCGATAGCCTCAAGACTGCCAGGAATGGCGACCCAATCATCCGGCGATCTAATGTAACCTAATGCATCATAATTAATGACGCCATCACGATCTAATATAATGATTTTTTTCATTGTAATAGCGCTATATCAGCTACATTTAAAAAGAGTTCGCGTAATTGTTTTAACATAAGTAAACGATTTTCGCGACGCGCCTTGTCCTCTGCCATCACCATGACATGCTCAAAAAAATTGTCGACGGGTTGTCTTAATCCTGCAAGCGTAGAAAGTACTTCTGTGTAATTTCCTTTTTCTGAAAATGAACTCACTGCATGACTTTTTTCGGTTAATGCCATTACCAATGCACGCTCTGCATCATGTTCAAATAATTTTTCATTAATGGATTTTATACCGATTTCACTATTTGATTTTGCTAAAATGTTACTGACGCGTTTATTTGCGATACTTAAAGATTCCGCTTCAGGCAATAATTTAAAATTTTGCACGGCTTGAATTCGACGATCGATGTCGTATGGAATTGAAATATTTAAGGCTGCGACAGAGGCAAATACATCAGATGTTATGCCCTGCTCTTGATACCAGGGCTTCAA
Source organism: Gammaproteobacteria bacterium (assembly GCA_039936115.1). GTDB lineage: Bacteria > Pseudomonadota > Gammaproteobacteria > DSM-16500 > DSM-16500 > DATIJJ01. The sequence goes on along the minus strand of JBDTIZ010000298.1, from coordinate 2,763 downwards.
ACGCTCCAGCATAAATGCTAAGACTTGTCTTGCTGCTTCTTTGTTTTCTAATTTGTCTTGATAGCCGTTCACAGCAAATTGAATTAATTCGCTAATATCTAAATTTATTTTTTTCTCAATTAAAATACGCAATGCGCCTAATGCTGCACGGCGCAATGCAAAAGGATCTTTATCACCTGTCGGCGCCTGATTAATTCCAAATACACCGACTAATGTGTCAATGCGATCTGCTAGCGCCAACACACAACCCAATTGTGTTTTTGGTAAAGCATCGCCTGAAAATCTCGGCATATATTGTTCGTTTAAAGCGTTCGCAATCGCATCTTTTTCACCATCATGCAACGCATAATAATAACCCATGATGCCTTGCAATTCGGGAAACTCGCCAACCATTTGGGTCGTAAGATCCGTTTTTGCTAAGAGGGAGGCTCGTTCAGCATCAGCAGGGTTTTCATGAATTAATTTGGCAATGTGCACAGCAAGCAATGATACACGTTTCGCTTTGTCATATACCGTGCCTAGTTTTGCTTGGAAAATAATGGTTTTTAACTGTTCGACTCGATCAATTAATTTGTGATGTTTATCCGTTGCAAAAAAGAAAGCGGCATCCGATAGTCGCGCTCGCAACACACGCTCATTACCAGCAATTACACGTTTCACATCACGGCTTTCAATATTGCTAATCGTCACAAAATACGGCAATAGTTTTCCGTTTTGATTGGTAATGGGAAAATACCGTTGGTGATCTTGCATCGCAGAAATTAATGCTTCTTGCGGCACATTTAAAAACGCTTTATCAAAACTACCACACACGGCGACAGGCCATTCAACAAGCCCCGTCACTTCATTCAATAAATCTTCATCCACTTGTACGCGAGCATTCGTCGGTAGCGTGACTGAGGTTGGTATCGAAAAAACTTCTTTGGTTTGTAGTCGAATGAGTTCTTTTCGTTTTGCAAAATCGGCAATGACGAATTTTTTTTCTAAGATTTTTTCATACCGTGACGGACTTGAAACAGTGTGCTCGCCTTTGCTCAAAAATCGATGGCCCCGTGTTAAACGCCCTGCTTCACAACCTAAAATGTCTGTCTTTATGACTTCATTGCCGTACAACATAATGACTGAATGCACCGGTCGAACAAATTCGACTGAACCACTTCCCCAGCGCATTCGCTTTGGAATCGGTAACGCGGCAAGTGCTTGTTGCACGATAGACGGCAAGAGTTCCTCAGCTTTTTTTCCGGAAACAGCTTGTTGATATCCTACCCACGAACCTTGGGCAGTCTTGAGCGTTTTCAACTGTTCGGGTGCGACACCGCAAGAACGCGCAAAACCCAAGCAAGCTTGGGTTGGATTTCCCTCTTTATCAAATGCAGCTTCGAGTGCTGGACCTTTGCGTTCTACAAGTGTGTCTGCTTGTTTTGCTGCCACTTTTTTGACTAAAACCGCTAGACGGCGTGGTGTTGCGAAAAATTGTGCGTCTTTGAAAGCGAGCTCTGATTTATCTAAACGGGTTTTTATTTCTGTTAGAAAACTCTCTGCCAAGCGATGCAAGGCTTTCGGGGGTAATTCTTCCGTTTGAATTTCAACGAGAAAATCGTGACTAGTTTTAACAGCTTGCGGCATCTTTTTTATCCTGTAATAAAGGAAAACCTAATGCTTCGCGCGCAGAAAAATAACTTTCAGCAACCATTTTGGTTAAGCGGCGAATTTTTAAAATATAGTTTTGGCGTTCGGTGACAGAAATGGCGCCGCGTGCATCAAGTAGGTTAAACGTGTGCGATGCTTTCAATGCCATTTCATACGCGGGTAGCGGTAAACCCGCTTCAATCAATCGAGCGCTTTCTTGTTCGTAAGTAAAAAACTGTTTAAGTAGTACCTCGACATTCGCCGCTTCGAAATTATATTTTGACATTTCGACTTCGTTTTGATGAAACACATCACCATAGGTCACAATGCCGTTAGGTGTTTTGCTCCAGACTAATTCATAAAAATTATCGATTCCCTGTAGAGGCATGGCTAATCGCTCAAGGCCGTAGGTGATTTCGCCAGTGACGGGTTTGCATTCCAGGCCGCCGACTTGTTGAAAGTAAGTAAATTGCGTCACTTCCATTCCATTCAGCCAAACTTCCCAACCTAAACCCCATGCGCCTAGTGTAGGTGACTCCCAATTATCTTCGACAAAGCGAATGTCATCGATTAATGGATCGATGCCGAGCGCCCGCAATGAATCAAGATAAAGTGCTTGTATATTCACGGGTGATGGCTTCAACGTCACTTGAAATTGATAGTAATGTTGAACCCGATTCGGATTTTCGCCATAGCGTCCATCGTTTGGACGGCGGCTAGGCTGTACGTAAGCTCCGCGCCAAGGCTCAGGGCCAATCGCACGTAAAAAAGTGGATGGATGAAATGTTCCTGCACCCACTTCCATATCCAGTGGTTGCACGATGACACAGCCTTGGGCTGCCCAAAAAGATTGCAGCGTGGCAATCATGCCTTGCAGCGTTTTTACATCGTAAGTGATTTTTTTCATGGTTTTCGCATCGGTTATTGAAGGGGGGATTATAGCAAGGGGGGATTCGAGTAGGTATAGGTTGTTGGGGGTAAATTTTTTTGGGCTTCATGCCAATGCATTAGCATATCTACATCAATCTAAAAGCCCTGGCGAGAAGTCTATGCCAATTTGACTGGATACCGCGGACAAGCCGCGGTACGACGGCGGCGGTGATAATCATTCGCTTAATAATTAGGCCGTCGTAC
>JBDTIZ010000297.1:0-8535 GCA_039936115.1 Gammaproteobacteria bacterium | reverse complement strand
GATGGGATGTATTCTTATGAGATGCAAAAAAGCTCCTCAGTCTTAGTGTCTCAATATGGTGAACCAATCGAACTTAAGATTGAGGGTTTCTGATGGCGATCAAGCTTCCAAAATTTCTTACCAGCACGGATGCAAAATCTAGAGTATTTTTGATTTTTGTTGTCATTGTCGCCGTCGCAGCCGCTGTTTTTTTTGGTAGCCGATATCTGAGCGGACCTGCGCCTACTGCAGCTTCACGTGTTGCAGCAGCGCCTTCAAATTTGCAATCCGTTCCTGGTGGGCAGTTATCACCAGAGTATTATCGTGCGTTAATGCAAGCAAACGTACAATCTTCTCAACAGGCTCAAATTTCTGGCGGTAGTGCCGTACCTACCTTAGTGAATATTCCAGGTGCGCAATCTCAGTTTCCTCAGCAGCAAAACTGCACGCTTCTCTGTCCAAGCGAAGATAAAGTTGATGTAGCAAGTGACATAGCAGATTTAGTTAAAGCAGGTAAGTTGCCGCAGAAAGATGCGGACATGTTATTGGCGATGGCTAAAAATAATGTACCCATCGATGAATATGCCGCAGCATTAGATGAACTTGTAAGACAAGGAAAATTAACACCGGAGCAAGCACGACTTTTATTGGAGAAATACAAAAAACAACATCAAAACGCTTTGGCTAATGAAAGCGCTGTAACAATGGATGCGATGATAAAAGCAGGCAAATTACCATTAGATGTCGCAAATCAATTATTGGCGCTGCAAAAAAGTGGCATCTCGCCAGGCGATTACGCTACAGAATTAAATCGTTTAGCGAAAGAGGGCAAAATAAGTCAAGCCACCGCCGCAGCGCTTCTCGCTCAATACACACAACAACAAGCACGCGAAGCTACCAAAGAAGGTATTTTTCAATTGAAACAATTGGCGAAAGCAGGAGCAATTACGCCAGATGTAGCAAATGAACTCGCAGCAATGCAAAATAAAAATGTTTCGGTTGATGACTACGCAGCCGAATTACAACGCTTAGTGGCAGCGGGAAAATTAACACCGGCCGAAGCTGCAAAATTGTTAGCAGATTACAAAGCAAAACGCGCGAGACTAGGCCCAGCCAGTGCGTTAGATGCTTTAATAAAGCAAGCTGAAATAGAATGTAAAAAAGATCTGGAAGCACAAAAAAGTGCGGGTGGTTCTCAGGCACTTCCGCCTAGCTGTCAAAAATTAAATGATCTAAAAGCGGAAGCTCAGCGTTTAGCGGATATGCAAGGCAATAATGCATCTACGGGTGATTATGCCAATGAATTGAAACGCGCAGTTCAAGCAGGATTAATATCGCCAGATGATGCGGCAAATCTAATGCAAGAATATGCAGCGATGACAGGATCGGTGGGCGCGGGCCCGACTGTTGAAACAACACTTCCCGGCACTGCGGATTTTGCCAAGTTACAACAAGCCGTGCAGGCACAACCTACGCCGGTTACGGTAGCTACGACTAGCCAAACGCAATTTACACAGGTGCTAGATCAATCAGATCAGCAGGCTTTGCAAGAACGGCAACAACGTATTCAACAACTTCAAGCAGCGATGGCAGGACAAGCTCAAACCTTACTGTCTGCTTGGCAATCGCCTAAAATGGTACATGTCGCAGGTACTCCACCAACAAAATCAACTACGACGGCGATCACAACAACAAGCGGATCGTTATTGGGCGGAGCTTCTGGCGCAGGGGGTGCAAGTGGTGCTTCGACAGGCGCGCCGCTCATCAAGGCTGGCACTATTCTGTTCGCGGTATTGGATACAGCAGTGGATAGTGATTATCCTGATACGCCTGTCATGGTAACGATTGTTCAAGGTAAGTTTAAAGGCGCCAGATTGTTAGGCAAGCTTGCTCTAGCAACTGGTATGGATCGAGTTAGCCTTAACTTCAATCTGATGGATCGTGATGATTGGGCAAAAAGCAAAACAGTCAGTGCATTCGCAATGGACCCTGACACGGCACGTACCGTATTGGCAAGTAATGTTGATAACCACTACTTGAAGCGTTATGGCGCTTTATTTGCCTCATCCTTCCTGCAGGGCTATTCATCCGGTATTACAAATGCTGGCACAGCAACGACAGGTATCTTTGGGACGTCAACTACTCATCCTCAGCTAAGCCCAGGTAATAATATAGCGGTCGCATTAGGCCAAGTGGGCACTGCATTTACTGCCGCAGTGCAAGACTATATAAATACCCCAACGACCGTAAAAGTTAACGCAGGGGTCGGTTTAGGTATATTATTTATGGGCGATGTTACACAATAAACAATAAGTTAGGCATGGATGGCTCCTAATTGATTGTAATAATAGCGATTTTATTAAAAAAGATTGTCTATAATGCTAAGGAATGAATGCGAATACAGTATTATACATTATACTTTAAGGTACGGATGCGGATAGGCATGCAAGGGAACCCAGTAAATTTGGCTTTTGAACAATGAGTGGCAATGCTCTCAGCGTGGGAATTGCAAAGAATTTTAAGGGGCAAAACTAGATGGCACATGAACGATACGATGATAAATACGAAGGTCAGGATGAAGGTGAATATCACTTTTCCGATGACCAAGTTAATTATGAGATGGAAGGTGATGCCACTTCAAAAGACGGCACGGCTGCAAGTGCTATTCCTGCCGGAGATTTGACTCAAAAACTAAAACAACATCGTAGAATAGCCGTAGGTATCGTTGTATTTATCGTTTTAATAGGAATCGTTTATAAACTAGTTGTGCCTTCCTCTTCGGCACCTTCAACTGAATTCAGTCAACAAACAGCACCCTCTACAGTTCCACCAAAAATGGTTACTAAAGCTCCGCCAGCGCCTAGCACTGCTATGCCCAATGTAGCGGCTCCAACGCAACCCCCTGTTGCGGAAGCGCAACCACAACAAGTGCCACCGCCACCCCAAACAATGCCTATGGCTCAGCCAGCGCAACAACCTACAGAGATAACAGCGCCACCCGCCGCCGTTACTGGGGTCGCACCGCAGCAACAGGTGCCTATCGATCAACCTGCAATGCAAACGCAACCCGTTGCATCAGCGCCGCCCAATGTAACAACCACTGTCACAACAGATTCGAATGTTAATAAGAGTGCGCTAGATCGGATTGGGACATTAGAACAACAAAATTTGGCCATGATGAATATGTTGCAAACCCAGTTCGCACAAAAAATGACAGATACAGAAGCACAAAATACCCAGATGCGTACTCAGGTTCAAGAGCTTAATGCGAGAGTAAGCAGTATGGAAGTTGCTTTTCATCAGCTAACCAAAATTTTACGTGGAATGCATGAAGCTGGTGTACCCAGCACGCCACCAGCCCGAGTGATTCAACCTAAAACAGGTTACACTGTACAAGCGATTATTCCTGGCCGCGCATGGCTGAAGACAGATGCTGGTGATACAGTTACAGTGGCGGAAGGTGATGTTCTAAAAGGCTTGGGCCGTATTACCAAAATTGACCCATATGATGGTATTGTTGACATAGATAACGGAAATAAGATGATAACGTTATCTTACGGCGTATCCGGAGATTAATTTGAGATGGTTTACTTTTAAACAAGCACGGAGCGAATCAGTTAGAGGCGCAGAATGATGAACTACATTAGATTCTCTCTTAAACTTGCTACGCAGTTTTTTAAAGCGCTTGGCATTGCGATATTGACTAGCTGTTTTTTGACTAGCTCAGCTTTTGCTCTTAGTTTTAGCTTAAACAGTACACCCGATCTGAGTGCTATGCTGATCAGTCTGAGTGAAGCCATTCCAGACTTGATGCGTCTGGTCACAGCACTTGCTTATGTCATGGGCTTTTTCTTCATTATAAAAGGGGTCATGGAGTTAAAGCATTTCGGTGAATCGCGCAGTATGATGTCTCAAGAACATAGCATCATGAAACCCTTAAGTTTTCTTGGCGTGGGTGCGATGTTGTTATACCTGCCAGCCAGTGTGCAAACAGGTCTCAGCACGTTTTGGACCGACGCAACGCCATATGCTTATGTATCGCAAGCAACAGATACCTGGTCTGAATTGACTAATGCTGTTTTCATGATGGTGCAGTTAATCGGTACAATTGCTTTTATCAGAGGTTTGATTATCTTGACTCATGTGGGAGGCGGTCACGGAGGTCAGCCAGGAACATTTGCGAAGGCGCTTGCCTATATTATTTCAGGTATTTTGTGCATTAATCTGTATCAATTCTTGCAGGCGGTTCTAACGACTCTTAACATTGGTACTTTGGCATAGAGAAATCCTATAACTCAAATAAATGTTAATTAGCGAAAAAAAGAGTTGTTTATGAACTTCTTACGTGATTAGAATTGATGTTAGATAAAGAGAGTTACTGTTTCAGGGTGGGGTATCGGTTAAATTTCAATTTTCAGTCACGGCAATGCTTTAAGGAGATTAGATATATGATAAGCAAGCAAGCTAAAAAAGGTTTGATGTTATTGGCAGGCGCAGTTCTTTGTGTCTGTGCAGGATCGGTATTTGCAGCGGGATCCGGTATCGGTTCTGTTGCAGCAAACGTTACAGGTAACCTAGGTGCTATTGCGAAACTTATTACTGCCGGTGCTTATGTGGCGGGATTTGGATTTGCAGTGGGTGCAATCGTTAAGTTTAAAGCACACAAAGACAACCCAACTCAAATTACAATTGGTCAACCAATTGCCTTACTTTTTGTTGCGGCAGCATTAATATTTATTCCTAAAGTGTTCTCAACCACAGGCGTAACATTGTTTGGTGGAACATCCGGTGTTGGTAAAATATCGGGAATTAGCTCATTCTCTTAAGAAAGAAGTGATATGCATGAACTTAAATTGGCAGCGAATTTAAATGGTTGGCGAGTCTTCGTAAGACGACGAGAAGATAAGGCATTCCTGCCGGTTGCTGAACAAGTATATCAACGTGATAATTACACTTGCCAATATTGTGGTTTTCAAGCAAGACAATACCAGGAAGTTGTAAACTTAGATGGGAATTACACAAACAACAAGATAAGTAATTTAATTACTTCTTGTTGTTTTTGCTCCCAAGGTCTTTTTATTGAATCAGTAGGCTTGGATGAAATGGGGGGTGGACAGTTAATTTATCTACCCGAAATGAGCCAAGCTGATCTCAACAGTTTTTGTCATGTTCTTTTTTGCGCAATGGGCAACGGCACTGGCTATCAAGACAGTGCACAAGCTATTTATCGCGGCTTTAAATTCCGTAGTCAACAAATTGAAAATAAGTTTGGAAATGGCACGAGTAATCCTGCCACCTTTGGACAGTTGATACTTGAATACAAAGCAAAAAATCCCAAAGCAACTGTCGATATCTTAAAGGATATTCGATTACTTCCTTCCTATACGAAGTTTAAAGTGCAATTAGAAGCATGGGCTGCCGCGGCGCTTGAGGAGCTGGCTGAAGAATCGCAATAACAAGGAAAGACAATGCGAAGTTTTGTTGACCCGGTTCTTGATGGTATTGACTCGATTTTGGCTTGGTTTAGTACTGAGCTAAAGCAAACGACAGAATCCTATTGTGACTTAGAAACAGCAGATGATATCAACACATTAGTTGCACGTGACGGTTCACTGATTTCTGTTATTCGCGTGTACGGTGTTACCAAATTAATTGGTACCGATGAATTTAATGCAATACATTCGGGCATTACCCAGAGTTTACAAGCCACCCTCAAGCGGCCTGGACATGTATTACAAGTTTATTTTAGTTACGACCGTGCAGCGGTTAAACCTGAAATTGAAGAAATTCTTTCTCCCGCTAAATCAACCGCAAAACGTTTAAAATTAAATTTGGATGATTTATTTAAAGAACGTGTCGATTATATTTCAAAATTTTGCGCTCATGAAGAATTGTATTTTGTGATCTGGACACGTCCTTATTCTTTAACTAAAGAACAACAACAACGTGCAACAAAAGATAAATTAAAATTTATCCGTGATAATAAAATTCCACCGTTCAAAAATGGTCAAAACTTAATTGCAGCAATTCCAGATTTGCGTGAATCGCACACTTCTTTTGTGCGTTCATTAGTCACTGATCTCAATGGCTTAAATGTTTACTCGCAGTTGTTAGAGGTGCACGATGCACTTTTGGCTGCACGTAATTCAGTTGATCCGGATTTTACCGACAAGAATTGGCGGCCTTCGTTGCCGGGCGATAAAATTCCATTGCACGAAGCAAGACCGCTTGCGGGCGAGTTATCTGGATTAATGTGGCCACCGATCGCGCGGCAAATTTTCCCAAGAGATGCAGTAATACTTGATTTGCGCACCATTCGTATCGGCGATCGAATTTACACGCCGCTTTTTATCGATTTATTTCCACAAGAACTGAAGTCATTTATGATGTTATTTTCAAGAACATTACCGACACAAGTACCGTGGCGTATGTCATATTTGATAGAAAGTGGCGGCATGGCTGTTATCAAATTTAAATCGATGATGGCAAGTATTTTAAGTTGGACATCTGCGCAAAATGGTTTGGTGCACGATGCGTCTAAGTTATTAACGAGTGTTGAAAATAATACAGATGATGCTGTTGTAAAATTACAAGTGAGTTTAGCAACCTGGGCACCTGAAGGAAATGTTCGATTATTGAGAACACGTGCAGCAGAATTATCTAAAGCGGTAGAAGGTTGGGGAACTTGCGAAGTTTCTGAAGCCTCCGGCGATGTGTTTGCGGGTGTTGCGTCGAGTTTATTAGCCTTTAGCGCTAATAGTGTCGCGACGCCATCTGTCGCACCTTTATCCGATGTTGTTTACATGTTGCCATTCACGCGACCCGCATCAGCTTGGCAGTTTGGTGCTGTATTGTTACGTTCACCGGATGGAAAGCCATGGCCATATCAACCTGGTTCGTCACAACAAACAACTTGGATTGATTTAATGTATGCACGTCCAGGTTCTGGTAAATCTGTATTATCTAACTCTCTCAATCTCGCCCTATGTTTGTCGGGTGGTATTCAGCGATTACCTAGAATTGCAATTGTGGATATTGGTCCATCCAGCAGTGGTTTAATCTCACTGATCAAAGAAGCCTTGCCGGCAGAAAACAAACATTTAGTGGCATACCATCGTCTGAGAATGACAGCGGATTATGCGATTAATCCTTTCGATACTCAATTGGGGTGTAGATATCCAACTGCGCAAGAACGCGGTTTCTTAGTTAACTTTATTACCTTGTTAGCAACACCTTTAGGTGCTGAACGGCCTTACGATGGTGTGTCTGATATGGCGGGTTTAGTTGTCGACGAACTTTATAAATATCTTGCGGATGATGGTAAGCCGCATCTTTATACCAAAGGCATAGAGCCTATCATCGATGATATTCTGTCGGAAATCGGGACAGTTTTAGATGAGCGCACGACGTGGTGGGAAATTACCGATGCATTGTTTTTATCAAGTTTTCATCATGAAGCTATGATGGCACAGCGTTATGCTGCGCCGTTACTACCGGATGCCGCAGCTATTTGTCGAACACAAATTATCGAAGATTTATACGGTCAAGTTAAAGCGCCGACTGGCGAACCGTTAATTTCAGCATTCGGACGAATGATATCAAGCGCAGTCCGTGAATATCCTATTTTATCGAACGTGACAAAATTCGATATTGGTGATGCGCGTGTTGTTTCTTTAGATTTAGACGAAGTTGCTAAAAGCGGTGGCGATGCAGCAGATCGTCAAACAGCTGTTATGTATATGTTAGCCCGCTATGTGTTGGCGCGGCATTATTATCTCACAGAAGATGCACTGAGTGATTTTCCCGATGCGTATCGCGAATTTCATCGTGTTCGAATTGGTGAAATTCGCGAAGACCCCAAGCGAATTGTTTACGATGAATTCCATCGCACCTCGAAAGCGCGTTCTGTACGTGAGCAAGTGATTTTAGATATGCGTGAAGGGCGAAAATGGAATGTTCAAATTGCATTAATTTCACAATCGCTAGAAGATTTTGATTCAGTGATGGTTGAGTTTGCGACATCGATTTTTATTATGGATGCAGGTCCTGAGCAAGCGATTAAACGATCAACTGAAATTTTTGGTTTATCCGAAACCGCACGCGTTGCACTTAAAACACGTGTACATGGCCCACGCGAAGGGGGTGCTACATTTCTCGCGCAATTCTCTACAAAGTCAGGAATTAACACGCAGTTATTAACAAGCACGTTAGGCCCTATTGAATTATGGGCATTTAGTACCACAGCAGAAGATGCGAGAACACGTAATAAACTGTATCAAAAAATTGGTCCAGTGGATGCGCGTCGCGTACTTGCAAATTTATTTCCTTCAGGGTCTGTCAAATCGTTAATCGAAGGACGGCTTGCGGTTATAAAAGAACAAAAAGGTGTTATTGAAGAATCGACTGAACTTGGAATTATTGATTCGTTAGTGGAAGAAATTCTGGAAGCGTATTCTAAGAATCCGGATGTGAAAAGTTTGTCTAAGTAAAAAATCTTTTGTAACTGTCGGCTGCCATGCCGCGTATTTTTACATTGGTATCTATGCAAATCTAAAA
>JBDTIZ010000296.1:0-21834 GCA_039936115.1 Gammaproteobacteria bacterium | reverse complement strand
GAGCGCGAGCGAAGCAACCCAGGTTTTATTGTCACTCGCATAGCAAAGAAAAGCATAAAATCTAACCTTCAATTTAGATTTATGTCCTTGTTAAGGAGCAATAAAACCTGGGTTGCTTCGCTCGCGCTCGCAATGACGGTGCTTTAAAAGTGTTACCGATCCAGGCCCTTTACAAGAGCGCGGGAGGAGAGGTTGTGGTGAGAAGGGGCGTCTATTTTGATTTGCAGTGCTTTTTAAGATGTAAAAAAATAACAGCAGCAGATTAACGATTATTTTTATTTCGAATTCGATTTTCGGGCGTCAGCTCATCAACAACCTCAATGCGATCCGCATAACCACGCGCAAGTTCTCTTAATTTGTTACTGCGTTTGTCGTCCATAATAGCGGGGTTGCGTGCTGTAATACCGAATATTTTGATAAAAGGAGTCAGATAATCTCCCTCAGGGAAATCAGTATTGATAATTTCAGAAATAGACTTCTTAAGACCTGTATGTTGTCTTTTGAGTGGTTTCAACGCTTTAATCAAATCATCTTTGATTGTCATGCCGCCTACCTCACACCTTCGTTTGTATTCTTACCATCCATGGCAGCTAATTTTTATTTTTTAAGAATACTGCACAGAGTATCCTTTATCAATATAATACCCTATTATTCTTACCAAAAGCTTAAGAGGCTCATAATTGGATACTATCGTACTCTCACGTTTACGCTGGTCTTGTCGACGCGGCATGCTGGAACTTGATGTTTTATTAGGAAATTTTTTAGAAGAAGCCTATGTGACCTTATCTCCAGAGGATCAGGCTATTTTTGTTGAGCTACTCGCTCGCAACGATCAGGAGCTATTTTATTGGTTAACCGGCCAAGAAAAAGCATCTAATCCAATATTGGCTATTATGGTTGAGAAAATCCGTCATCATGCAAAAAATCGAAAACCAGCTGCATCCTTCTAGGCAATTTATATTGCTGCATAGCACAATATTGATTTGCAGTATCGCAATCATTATTTCATTGCCTTTTATGGCAAGCTTGAAGCTTGCGTTCATTGCAGCCACTCTAATCTATAGTGCTTTTATCCAGTATGGTCAGCATCAATGGCAAGCCATTCGTGTGAGCCCGGATGGCTGGGCATTGCAGCGGTCTAATCAGTATTTACCGATAGAAATCGTTGGCGATAGTACGATAACGACTAGAGTGTCCGTACTGCGTTTCGTCATCACTGGGGAGCGTTGCAGGTCTTCTTGCCTCATCTTCAAAGATTCGATGGATGGGGATGCTTATCGCCAGTTGATCGTTAGACTGAGGAATATGAGTTGAATGATGGTATCTCACCCTAAAATACGTTAATATTCCCCGCTTTATTGGTTTTTGGAAAAATGATGCAACATATTCGTAACTTTTCTATTATCGCCCACATTGACCATGGTAAATCAACCCTGGCTGATCGTTTAATTCAATTATGCGGCGGTTTAACTGAGCGTGAAATGTCCGCGCAAGTGCTCGATTCTATGGATCTTGAGCGCGAGCGTGGTATTACCATTAAAGCGCATAGCGTCACGTTGTACTATAAAGCCAAAGACGGTCAGCGTTACCAACTGAACTTTATTGATACGCCAGGCCACGTGGATTTTTCCTATGAAGTATCTCGTTCATTAGCAGCATGTGAAGGTGCTTTGTTAGTCGTTGATGCAGGCCAAGGGGTTGAAGCACAAACCTTGGCGGTATGTTATACCGCAATTGAGCAAGGCCTCGAAGTCGTACCTGTTTTAAATAAAATCGATTTACCGCAAGCAGATCCGGCTCGCGTTATTCATGAGATTGAAGAAATTATTGGCATCGAAGCAAAAGACGCATTAGGTGTTAGCGCCAAAATGGGAATCGGTATTGTCGAATTACTCGAAAAAATCATTACCGACATTCCACCACCGCAAGGTGATCCAGATGCGCCTTTACAAGCATTGATTATTGATTCTTGGTTTGATAGTTACTTGGGCGTCGTCTCTCTTGTCCGGGTGAAAAATGGCACGCTTAAAGTGGGCGAAAAAATGCAGGTCATGTCCACTGGCAGAAATCACGAAGTCAATGGTATCGGTATTTTTACACCGAAACGCGAATCAACGGGTATATTGCGAGCGGGTGAAGTTGGATATGTAGTTGCTGGTATCAAAGAGATTAACGGTGCGCCGGTTGGTGACACACTGACTCACGCGAGTAAGTCAGCTACAGAACAATTACCCGGCTTCAAAAAAATCAAGCCGCAGGTATATGCAGGTTTGTTCCCTATTAGTTCTGATGACTTCCCAGCTTTTCGTGATGCATTAGGAAAATTATGTTTGAATGATGCGGCATTATTTTTTGAACCTGAATCATCAGAAGCACTCGGGTTTGGCTTTCGTTGCGGATTTCTTGGCATGTTGCATATGGAAATAGTGCAAGAACGTCTTGAACGCGAATACGATTTAAATTTAATTACCACAGCACCTACAGTTATTTATGAAGTGCTTTCCACAAAAGGCGAAACACTTTACATTGATAATCCTTCAAAATTACCGGTCTTAAATTATATTGATGAAATTCGCGAACCGATTGCTAAAGTGAATATTCTTGTGCCTCAGCAATATTTAGGCAGCGTTATTACGCTTTGTGTCGAGCGACGTGGCGTGCAAAAAAATATGTTATATCTGGGTAATCAAATCTCGCTTACTTACGAAATTCCCTTGGCTGAAATAGTCTTAGATTTCTTTGATCGATTAAAATCAGTCAGCCGCGGCTATGCGTCACTTGATTATAGCTTTTCATATTTTCAAACAGCAGATTTGGTTAAACTTGATCTACTCATTAACGGTGAAAAAGTCGATGCATTGTCTCTTATTGTGCATCGTGATCAATCACTCTATAAAGGCCGTGTACTCACTGAAAAAATGCAGGAATTAATTCCACGTCAAATGTTTGACGTAGCAATTCAAGTAGCGATTGGTGCGCACATTATTGCGAGAAGCACGGTGAAAGCTATGCGTAAAAACGTTTTGGCAAAATGTTATGGTGGTGATATCAGCCGTAAACGCAAACTGCTTGAAAAGCAAAAAGAAGGCAAGAAGCGAATGAAACAAGTGGGCAATGTTGAAATCCCACAAGAAGCGTTTTTGGCGATATTGAAAGTGGATAAAAAATAAATACCGTAAGGGCGGACCTATGTGTCCGCCTGTTGGTAAACTTCTAGCTAGCGCTGCTGGCGAACACACAGGTTCGCCCCTACAAAAGATGTTAAACAAATTTTAAGAGAGCAATAAAAAATGAATTTCAATTTTGAATTAATTTTATTTTATGCAACCCTAATCTGCGGCGTGATTGCTCTGTTTGACATAATTTTCTTAGCACCCAAACGCAAAGCAGCAACACCACCCAACACACAAGAAAAATTGCCTGTCATCATCGACTATGCACGTTCTTTTTTCCCCGTGTTATTGCTAGTCTTTTTACTCCGTTCTTTTTTATATGAACCATTTCGTATTCCATCAGGATCACTAGAGCCAACGTTATTACCTGGCGATTTTGTGTTAGTGAACAAGTTCGATTACGGCATTCGCTTGCCTGTGCTCCACAAAAAAATTATTCCGGTCAAAGAGCTAAAACGCGGCGACATCTTTGTTTTCCGTTATCCGCCTAAACCTTCGATAGATTATATTAAACGCGTCATCGGCTTGCCGGGCGATCATATAAGTTATATTGATAAAATCCTCTCTGTAAACGGCAAAAAAATTCCACAAGAATTTCAAAAAAATGCATCTGATCAAGGTGAAGATGGTTCCACGTGGGACGTTGTTCAGAAGCAGGAAGATTTTTTCGGTGTTAAACATTCTATTTATCAAATAGCGAATAGAGCAAACGATGATTTCAAAGATATAGTCGTACCTCCGGGTATGTATTTTGCGATGGGTGATAATCGTGATGATAGCGCAGATAGTCGTTACTGGGGATTCGTCCCGGATCAAAATATTATTGGCAGAGCAAGTGTCATCTGGATGAGCTGGGATTCAAATGCAAATCTCTTGCATAAAATCCGCTGGGACAGATTAGGCACTGTGATTCACTAATGAGTATGCTTTGATGAGTGAAGAGCTAAGTCGAAAATTAGGTTATGTTTTTAAAAATAAACATTTACTAAAAGTGGCATTGACTCATCGTAGTTGCGATGAAGAGAACAATGAGCGCTTGGAATTTTTTGGTGATTCCTTGGTAAATTTTGTGATTGCTGAAGCACTTTACAAGCAGTTTCCTTACGCGCAGGAAGGCGATTTAACACGCTGGCGCGCCACTTTAATTAATCGCGACACATTAGGTTCTTTGGGACGCCAGTTTGAATTAGGACGTTTTTTGCATCTTGGTATGGGTGAATTAAAAAGCGGCGGGCGTGAGCGCGCATCCATTTTATCTTGCGGTATGGAAGCAATCATTGGCGCAATGTATTTAGATGGTGGCTTTGATGCGGCATGCGAAACTATTTTACGCTGGTATCAACCGCTTTTAGTTTCATTAGCAGATGCTGCCAGCCTTAAAGATCCAAAAACACAATTACAAGAAATTTTGCAAAGACAACATTTGCCGCTACCGATCTACGAAGTGGAATCCGTTAAAGGCGAAGCGCATCAACAAGTCTTTATTGTAAGTTGTATTATTCACGGTGCCAAAGCATTGGGCAATGGCACAAGTCGCCGTCGAGCAGAACAAGCGGCGGCTGAAAACATGTTAGAGGTTTTAAAAAAATGACTCCAGTTTCAAAATGCGGTTATGTAGCCATCATCGGTCGACCTAATGTAGGCAAATCAACGTTACTGAATACATTAATCGGCAAAAAAATTAGTATTATTTCGGCAAAACCGCAAACGACACGCAATCAAATTTTGGGTATCAACTCAAAAGGCGATACACAAATTGTGTATATCGACACGCCTGGTTTACATCAAGCAGAAAAACGCGCAATGAATCGTTACATGAATCGTTTGGCAAGCTCCGTTATTGTGGATGCCGATGTAGTTCTTTTCATGATTGATGCAACACGTTGGACACCTGATGATGAAATGGTTTTGAATAAACTCATCTCAATTGATACGCCTGTGATCTTGGTCCTTAACAAAATTGACAAATTAAATGATAAAAAAGAAATTTTGCCATTGATCCAACAATTTAATGAAAAATTTAAATTCGCACATATCATTCCTCTGTCTGCAAAACGAAAAGAAAATATTGAATCTTTAGAAAAAACGATCGTACAAATGATGCCAGAAGGTCCGCATCTTTTTCCAGATGAGCAATTAACCGATAAAAGCGATCGCTTCCAAATAGCTGAAATCATCCGTGAAAAATTAATTCGCGCCACCCAACAAGAACTTCCTTACAGTACAACTGTTGTTGTTGAATCCATGAATGATACGGGCAAGTTAATGAATATTAGCGCAATCATTTGGGTTGAGCGCGAAGGTCAAAAACCGATTGTGATTGGTAAAGATGGGGAATTACTAAAACATATTGGCACCGCAGCGCGCAAAGAAATTGTGACATTGCTTGGTAAGAAAGTATTTCTACGACTCTGGGTTAAAGTCAAAAGTGATTGGACGGATGATGAAAGAGCGTTGGGTAGTTTAGGTTTTGAGAATGAGCAATAATCGCAAAAACAAATCCTCTCTGCTCTCGTAGGGGCGAACCTATGTGTTCGCCCTTTCAATCTAAGAAATAACATTTGCATATTTAGGCCGCGGGGCGAACACATAGGTTCGCCCCTACATACCGCAATGAAAATGACCCACATCGCTCGATTATTCAGCTATAAACAACTAGCCAGCAGAGGTTATAATAATCCTCAATTTTAAACCTGCAGGATGGTCAATGCGTATCCCTCTCCAACCCGCCTTTATTTTGCACCACCGATCCTATCGGGAAACCAGTTTATTGCTGGATGTTTTTACCGAAGAATATGGTCGGATTGGGTTAGTTGCGCGTGGAGTCAGGCAAAGTCGGTCTAAATGGCGGGGTTTATTACAGCCATTTGTCCCCTTATTAGTCTCTTTTCAGGGGAAAACCGAGCTCATGACCTTGCAAAATGCAGAGCCGCAAGGAATACCGATTCATTTGCAAAATGAGTGTTTATTAAGTGGCTTTTATTTGAATGAACTGATGGTTCGGCTGCTACAAAAACACGATCCACACCCACAACTTTATACCATTTATCGGCACACCTTGTTAGAATTGGAACGCGCTGAATTACAGCAAAAACACTTACGATTGTTTGAAAAGAACTTATTAATCGAAATCGGCTATGGGTTGCAACTTCAATCCACGATTTCTGATGGCAAACCACTTCTGGCGGATCGATTTTATCGGTTTTATCCTGAGTCAGGGTTTGAATTAGCAAATAGTAGCCAAAATGAGCCGAAAAATTGGATTTTCTCCGGTAAAAGCCTGTTAGCCCTTAGGGCTGAGCAATTAGATGATCCGGAGTCGCTGCAAGATGCAAAGCGTTTAATGCGGCTAGCACTCGGTGTATTATTAGGGTCGGAACCGCTACATAGCCGCAAATTATTCACAGGGGTCACCGTAACATGAACAGCAAAGAAACTATTTTATTAGGCGTGAATATTGATCATATCGCCACATTACGCCAAGCTCGCTTGACTCGCTATCCTGATCCAATTGAGGCGGTTTATGCATCAGAAAACGGCGGGGCAGATGGAATCACTGTCCATTTGCGCGAGGATCGTCGACACATTCAAGACCGAGATGTTGAGTTAATTCAACAGATCCTGTTAACCCGTTTGAATCTTGAAATGGCAGTGACAGATAACATGCTAACCTTTGCTGAAAAAATCATGCCAGCCCATTGTTGTTTTGTGCCGGAGAAACGTGCTGAATTAACTACGGAAGGTGGGTTAAACGTATTAGCCGATGAAAACACGATTCGAGCTGCTTGCGAACGGCTAGCCGCAAAAAAAATTGATGTGTCTTTGTTTATTGATCCTGATCTTAAGCAAATTGAAGCAGCAATCCGTTGCAAGGCACCCACGATTGAAATTCATACGGGTACGTTTGCGGATGCTAAAACAATCGAAGAACAAAATTTAGAATTACACAGAATTATTGAAGCAGCTCAATTTGCTCATCAAGCAGGTTTAGTTGTGAATGCAGGTCATGGATTAAATTATCAAAATGTCCAGGCGATCGCACGGATTCCGCAAATAAATGAATTGAATATTGGTCATGGGATTGTTGCCCGTGCGCTGTTTATGGGGTTAGAAAACGCAGTGCGTGAAATGAAGCGATTGATGGTTGAAGCGAGAGCGGCGTAATGTAATAGAGTAATAGAACTGAATATTTACAGCAATTGTCACCCCGCAACAAGCGCGGGATGACAGTTTTTTTTAAAGCTAAAGAGCTACATAACTAATTACCTAACCAGGAAATAATCAAAATGGTCAGAACAAGATTTTCTCCAAGCCCAACCGGATTAATTCATATTGGTAATGCACGCGCCGCATTGTTCAGCGCGCTGTACGCCGCCAAAGAAAATGGCGCGTTTTTACTGCGAATTGAAGATACAGATCTTGCGCGTTCAGAACAAAAATACACTGAAATGTTACAAGAAGATTTACATTGGTTAGGCATCAACTGGCAAGAGGGCCCCGGCGTTGGCGGTCCGCATCAGCCTTATTGGCAATCACAGCGTCGTGCGATTTATGATAATTATTTTCAAGAATTAGAAAATAAAAAATTAGCCTATGCTTGTTTTTGCACAGAACAAGAATTAGCACTGAATCGAAAATTACAACTTTCACGCGGTCAACCACCAAGATATCCAGGTACCTGTCGCAAACTAAGCGCTGAAGAAGTCGCACGTCGAATTGCATCCGGTTTAAAACCCGCATTGCGTTTTCATGTACCCGAAAAAACAGCGGTAGACTTCACCGATTTAGTCAAAGGCCTGCAACATTTTAATAGTGATGATATTGGTGACTTCATTATTCGCCGTGCTGACGGCTCTGCGTCGTTTATGTTTTGTAATGCAATTGATGATTCAGCCATGAAAATTTCCCACGTATTACGCGGTGATGATCATCTTGCAAATACACCACGCCAGTTAATGATATTAAAAGCGCTAGATTTACCCGCACCACAATACGGCCACTTATCGATGATTACAGGCGATGATGGTGCGCCTTTGTCAAAACGTCATGGTAGCTCTAGCTTGAATGATTTGCATACACAAGGTTATTTGCCTATTGCAGTGCTAAATTATTTATCGCGCTTAAGCCATACATATGAGCAACAAGAATTGATTAGCTTCCAGGAATTGGCGACTCATTTTAAAATTAAAAAATTAAGTCGCGCACCCGCCAGATTTGACAAAAATCAATTACTTCATTGGCAAAAAGAAGCAGCGATGCGATTGGATAATGCAGAGACGCTTGCTTGGCTTGATATCGAAACTGTTGAAAAAATACCTGAAATAAAACGTGATTTGTTCGCTGAAGTGATGCGAAAAAATATTTTATTTCCTAATGAAGCACATTTGTGGGCGGAAATATTTTTTGGTGAGCAATTACAATTCACACACGAACAAATTGATCTTCTAAAAGAAGCCACAGAAGTATTTTTTGTGGAAGCAGAAATTGCAGTCAAAAAACATGGCGTCGATATAAAAAGTATTTGCGATGAATTGAAAGCTAAGTTAAATATCTCAGGTAAAAAATTATTTATGCCATTAAGAATTGCGTTAACGGGTGAGCAAAATGGACCTGAGTTGGTGCACATTGCAACATTACTGGGTCAAGAAAAAATGTTGCAGCACTTTAATCATGCGCTCGAGTTAGTGAGGGAACGTGATGTTGCAAGTTTATAATAGCTTAACGCGTAAAAAAGAGCCTTTAAAACCGATTGAAGAAGGCAAAATTAAAATCTATGTTTGCGGGCCGACAGTTTATGATTTTTGTCATATCGGAAATGCACGTAGCTTTACCGCGTTTGATGCAGTCGTTCGTTATTTGCGTTTCCGCGGTTATGAAGTCACTTATGCACGCAATATTACTGATATTGACGACAAAATCATTAATCGCGCCAATGAAAACAAAGAAGATTTTAATGCGGTCGTTAAGCGATTCACGCAAGCGTTTCACGAAGACATGGCGCAGTTGAATTTACTGCGACCCGATTTCGAACCTAAAGCAACAGAGTTTATTCCGCATATTGTTGCACTGATTGAAAAATTGATTGCCAACGAACATGCTTATGTCGCGACGAATGGTGATGTGTATTACGATGTACGACATTTTAAAAACTATGGTTGTTTAGCACATCGTAATGTTGACGAACTTGAAAGTGGTGCGCGCGTTGAAATTTCTGATATCAAACATGATCCATTGGATTTTGTTTTGTGGAAAATCGCGAAACCTGGCGAACCGCATTGGGAATCACCTTGGGGTGATGGCCGTCCTGGTTGGCATATAGAATGTTCTGCAATGTCTACGCGATTATTAGGCGAAAGTTTTGACATGCACGGCGGTGGTAAAGATTTAATTTTTCCACACCATGAGAATGAAATTGCGCAGTCCGAAGGTGCCACGGGCAAAAAATTTGTGAATTACTGGCTGCATGCGGGTTACTTGCAAATTGATAAACAGAAAATGTCGAAATCACTAGGTAACTTTTTTACCTTGCGTGATATTTTGAAAGAATTTGCAGCCGAAGTTGTGCGTTATTTTTTAGTTGCGGGACATTATCGCAGCCCATTACATTTTTCAAAAGAATTAATCCAGCAAGCACGTGGCGGATTAGATCGCTTGTATAATGCATTGCGTGATTTGCCTATTGCAGAGGACTTACTAGATAGCGATTATGAAAAGCAATTTATTGCTGCGATGGATGATGATTTTAACACGCCAATTGCATTTGCTGTTTTATTTGAATTGTCGCATGAAATACAACGTTTACGCGAAAAAGATTTACAACTCGCAGCCCAACATGGTGTTTTGTTAAAACGTTTAGGCGGTGTGCTAGGAATTTTGCAAGATAATCCTGCGCAGTTTTTACAAGGCAAAAAAGATAATGTGGATGTTGCTAAAATTGAAGCATTGATCGCTGCGCGAAATAAAGCGCGTACTGAAAAAAATTGGGCTGAGGCGGATAGAATTCGTTCTGAATTAACGGCTATGTCGATTGAGCTGGAAGATAGTCAGGGTGTGACGATGTGGAAGGTTGGAAATTAGGGGCTCAGTCAAGCCACACTTTATTACATTGTCACCTGGCACTTGATACTACTGTCACTCCGCGCTTTATACCACTATCACTTTAACCACTATCACCCCGCACTTTATACTACTGTCACCCCGCACTTGTTGCGGGGTCTGGAATTAAAAACATAAAAAAAATCATTAAATAAAAAATAAAAATGTATTTTTTATTTTTTAAAACCCGGACCCCGCAAACAAGTGCGGGGTGACAGCAAGAGGTAGGTGACAGCTAATAACTTTTTTTCGGTTCATTTTTTTCTTCATCTTTCTTGCTGGGTATAAATTTATAAGCCAAAAATGCTTTTTGCAGCATATTAATTACTTGACCCGTTTTAATGTTGGCATTCAGCATCTCATTATAAACTTTTTCCAAACCATTCAATGCTGTATAAATAACTGTTTTTCGATCAAACATAGCAGATTTTTCATAGCCTACTTTACAAGTTGATATAGCTTCTTCAGCTATTGCTCTTGCTCGTTTTGCATAACTTTGATTTGTCGCGAATAGCCCGCCTGCGCAGGATAATCCCCAATCTAACCATCTACTAACAGAAGATGGCATGTTCACAGGGATTCTTTCAGAAGGTGTTTTATCTGTATATAAATTTATATAATTGGCTGTCAGTTCTTTAACTAGGGCTTCTAAACCATTAGGACGCTGCATGATTTCATTTTTTAAGTCTTTTTCATACTCATCTGATGAGTGTTTTAATTCATCTTGCAGACGGCTCCATGTCACTTCAGGAAGTTCATATTTAGCTAAACGTGGAAATGACATAGGGGCCCTCCTAAGGCTATTGACTTATAATAAATCAATTAACCTTAAGAAAATATTAAATAGCAGGATTTTGTAAACGCTCTGTCATGCTGGCATGACAGAGCGATAGGAGGTAAAAATCAAAAAACTAAGACGTTTTCTTCAACATACTTCGTAAAACATACTGCAATATCCCACCATTACGGTAATACTCAACTTCATTTAACGTATCGATACGGCATAGCACAGGAACGTCTATTTTGCTGCCATCATGACGCTGAATAATTGCCTTCAATGTGTCGCGTGGTTTGATATTGTTAGTTAAACCTACGATATCAATTTTTTCATCACCCACTAATTGCAATGTTTTACGTGTTGCACCGTCTTTAAATTCAAGTGGTAAAATGCCCATGCCAATTAAATTTGAACGATGAATGCGCTCAAAACTTTCAGCAATAACAGCTGCAACACCTAACAATTTAGGACCTTTTGCAGCCCAATCACGTGAAGAACCCGTACCATATTCTTTTCCAGCAATCACAATCAAAGGCGTATGTGTTTTTTGATAAAGCATTGCCGCATCATAAATGGATGTCACTTCGCCCGTTGGAATATATTTAGTAAAACCGCCTTCAACTCCTGGAACCATTTCATTTTTAATTCGAATATTTGCAAACGTACCACGCATCATGACTTCATGATTTCCGCGTCGCGCACCTAATGAATTAAAATCTTTGACTGCGACACCTTGCGATAATAAATATTTTCCAGCAGGGCTGTCTTGCTTAATCGAGCCCGCCGGCGAAATATGATCGGTTGTGATGCTATCACCTAATAACGCAAGAATACTTGCATTTTTGATATCTTGAATGTTATCCGGCGTTGTTTTCATGGATGCAAAAAATGGTGGATGCTGGATATAAGTTGAATCCGTTTGCCACGCATAGGTTTGGCTGTCTGGTGTTTTCATTTTTTGCCAATCTTCAGTACCAGCAAATACATCAGCATATTGTTCACGAAACATTTTGTTACTGATAGTCGCGACTGCATCTGCAACTTCAGAATTACTCGGCCAAATATCTTTAAGATAAACTGGGGTTCCAGCATCATCGTGACCAATAGGATCTTTAGCTAAGTTTGTCTGAGTTGTGCCAGCTAAAGCAAAGGCAACCACTAACGGTGGGGACGCTAGCCAGTTTGCTTTCACCAATGGATGAATACGTCCTTCAAAATTACGATTACCTGATAATACTGCAGAAACAACCATATCATTTTCAGTGACTGTTTTTGTCACCGGGTCAATCAATGGACCTGAATTTCCGATGCAGGTTGTGCAGCCATAACCGACTAAATCAAATCCAACTATATCAAGATATTTTTGCAAGCCGGCTTTTTCAAGGTAAGTCGTAACGACTTGAGATCCTGGTGCTAATGATGCTTTGACCCATGGTTTCGATTTTAAGCCTTTTTCTACCGCTTTTTTTGCAACTAAACCCGCAGCCATTAACACACTTGGATTCGAAGTATTCGTACAACTGGTGATCGCAGCAAGCACTACATCACCATGGTGTAAATCATAGGATTCATCAGTTTTGTATGCCGTGTTTTTTTCATCTAAACGACTAACTTCCGCTAACAACTTATCGAACGTTTCACTCATTTGTGGAAGAGTGACACGATCTTGTGGACGTTTGGGTCCAGCTAAGCTAGGTTCAACAGTCGCTAAATTTAATTCTAAGGTGTCAGTAAAAATAGGATCTTCTGAATTTTGATCGTGCCATAAACCTTGCGCTTTTGCATACGTTTCCACTAATGCGACTAATTGTTCATCACGCGCCGTTAAACGCAGATAACCAATGGTTGCGTGATCAATAGGAAAGAAGCCGCACGTCGCACCATATTCAGGCGCCATGTTAGCAATCGTTGCGCGATCGGCTAATGGTAAGTCATGCAAGCCTGGGCCATAATATTCAACAAATTTTCCAACCACACCTTTTTTACGTAATATATTAGTTAATGTGAGTACTAAATCTGTTGCCGTAACACCTTCATTAAGTTTTCCAGTGAGCTTTACGCCAATCACTTCAGGTATCAACATCGAAATTGGCTGGCCTAACATTGCAGCTTCCGCTTCAATACCGCCAACTCCCCAACCTAATACGCCCAAGCCATTTATCATAGTGGTGTGGCTATCAGTGCCGACTAAGGTATCGGGGTAAGCAATGTTTTTTCCGTCAACTTTATCTGACCAAACCGTTTTGGCTAAAAATTCCAAATTGATTTGATGACAAATGCCCGTGTCAGGTGGTACGACACGGAAGTTTTCAAATGCTTTTTGTCCCCAACGTAAAAATTCATAGCGTTCGCGATTACGTTCCATTTCTAACTGAGCATTGATCTTTAATGCGGCATGTGTGCCGAATTGGTCAACTTGTACCGAATGATCGATCACTAAATCAACTGGCGAAAGTGGATTAATCCGATTAGGATCACCGCCCATTTTTTTGATGGCATCGCGCATTGCGGCAAGATCAACGACCGCTGGAACACCCGTAAAATCTTGCATGAGTACACGGGCAGGACGGTAGGCGATTTCGCGGTCTGACTTTTTATCTTTGAGCCAAAGAGACAACGCTTTAATGTCATCTGTCGAAACACTTTGTCCGTCTTCATGTCTGAGTAAATTTTCTAATAATATTTTAAGTGTGCAGGGTAGTTTATGTAAGTTATTTAATCCTGCGTCCTCTGCAGCGCTCAAACTGAAATAGTCATAGCTGATATTATTGACCGCTAATGTGCGGCGTACTTTAAAAGTGTCGATTGAAGTCACGTCAGGCTCCCTCTTATTTGATGCAAAGTTCAGTGTCGCGTATTATACCTCCTAGAGCTTGATTGTTGATATACCTCTCACTAATATTATTTCCCATCTAAGAGAGTTTGATATAATGATAAATGAAGTAAAAACCTACCTGCTTGGCTTGCAGCAACATGTTTGCCTATCGCTTGAAGCAGAAGAGACCGGCGCTCAATTTATTGAGGATGCGTGGAGCTACCCACAAGGTGGCGGTGGTTTAACACGCGTCTTAACTGCTGGGAAAATAATTGAAAAAGGCGGCGTCAATTTTTCACATGTGTATGGCAAATCGCTTCCTACAGCCGCCACTGTGAAGAGGCCTGATCTCGCCGATTGTCCATTTCAAGCACTTGGCGTCTCCGTCGTCATTCATCCCTTAAATCCGTTCGCGCCGACAACTCACGCTAATGTTCGCTTTCTCCAAGTGGAGAAAAAGGATGGTAACCCGCATTGGTGGTTTGGCGGGGGATTTGATTTAACACCCTATTATGGATTTACCGAGGATTGTGTTTATTGGCACACAATGGCAAAAGCAGCATGTGAACCCTATGGTTCTGATGTGCACCCTAAATTAAAAAAATGGTGCGATGAGTATTTTTATTTAAAACATCGAAATGAGCCGCGTGGAATTGGAGGTTTGTTTTTTGATGATTTGCATGAATGGGGATTTGAAAAATCCTTTGGATTTATGCGTAGTGTCGGCGATCATTTTGTGAAAGCTTATTTGCCGATTCTTTCTAGACGTAAATCCCATCCTTTTGGTGAATCTGAACGTCGATTTCAATGCTATCGCCGCGGTCGTTATGTTGAATTTAATTTGCTTTATGACCGCGGGACGTTATTTGGTTTGCAATCTGGGGGACGGACAGAATCGATTCTGATGTCATTACCGCCAGCTGTTAACTGGGAATATAATTGGCAACCTAAGCCTGGGAGTGCAGAAGCGAAATTGTATGAGGAATTTTTGATTGCGAAAGATTGGGTTTCTGTTAGGTAGTATTCTTATAATTCAAAACGTGGGAGGAGAGGGCGTTTATCTCAGCAATCTTCGCAAAAAAAGCTCCCTCTCCTCCCACGTTTTGTGTAGGAGAGGAGAGGGTTGGGGAGAGAGGAGGGGCATCTTAAAGTTATAAAAGGTAATTAACCTTCCCCTTCCAACGCAAGTCCACCTGTTTTTAGCATAGGCTTTTCTTTAGCGTAAACATGCGATTGGCAATAAGTTTCTTTCAAGAAAAACGATAAAACAATCGCTACGACCAATCCAACAGGTATAACAGTCAATGCGTAGTTGTAATCGCTCGCATTGTAAATTGGAATGCCGTTTTGCATAACCACATTGACAGCGTGATTATCTAACAGCTTGCCAACAACCGGCTGGAAGATCATTCCACCCAACATGATCAACGTGTTTGTGAAAGCAACTGCTGTTCCAGAAATTTGATTAGGACTATTTTCTTTGCCTAATGCAAAACAGAGCGGATGTGCGCCACAGAATACACCAACCAAGAAAAGCAACGTGTATAAAACAGGTCTTGATAAACCCGGCATGTAAAAAATAGTCGCCAAACAAAGAGTAGACATGACAGCAGAAAGTATCAGCGGTGAACGACGACGTTTAATTTTGTCAGAAAGCGCACCAATGCTTGGGCCTGCAATAATCCAACCGACAAAAGTCCAGCTCACAGCAGAAGCTGCTTGTTCTGGTGTTAATTGATAAGCTGCTTTTAGATACGGAATTCCCCATAAGTCTAGAAATACAGAAGCAGGTAAGTAGAATAAAAATCCAATCAAACCGATTAACCACATTTGTGGGTTACTTAATACTACGCCTAACGCTCGAAATAATTGCGTCATAGTCATTGGAACTTGCTTAGCTTGTTGATGAAGCATTGGTTTTTTTGGATTGCTGCGCATGAATAAAATAATAATAGCGCTGAGAGCAATACCAATGAAAAAGGCAAGATGTAATGAATTCTTATACCCAACAGATTGAACAAAAACAGTAAGATATTTATCGGCAAAAATAGCTGAAATCATACCAAAAGCCGTCGTCAAACCAGCAACGGTTGCAAATCGATTGGCTGGCAGCCAAATTGAGGCAAGCTTAAGAACTCCAATATAAGCAAATGCTGTGCCCAATCCAATCATGAATCGTCCAACACTCGCTACCGCTAAATTATCAGCATAAATGAAAATACCTAAACCCGTTATAGCCGTTAAGCAAGCAAAGAACTGGACGAAACGAGTGCCAAATCGATCATAAATCATACCGACAGGGATTTGCATAGGAGTGTATGCCAGATAGTAAAGAGCAGCTAACGTTCCGAATTGAGTTGCATTAATATGCAACCCTTGCATTAAATCACTTTGCATAACGCTTGGAGATACACGGAGGAAATAGTTATAACAGTAAAACAGCATACCAATACTGCAAATGATCCAAGGTTGAAAAAAACGTGCAAACATATTATGCGAGGTGGTTCTATCTATCATTATGGATTTTCCCTGTAGAAATGTTTCTAACTTTAGTTGAGTGATGTCAGAATTATGATGAATTCATCATAATTCAAAGTACCCATCTGCCATTTAGTTTATGTATCATTTAGTTTAATTAATAAGGGGTTTCGCGCAGAATTTAATTATTTATATTAGTTTTAATAACATGTGGGGAAACTTTATATCAGAATTAAATCCATAATGCAATTACGTGCATAATACATCATTTAATTCAAGAAGTTCCCGATCGGTAAATACCCTAGTATGGGCATCTGGGCCGGGGAAGGGTGCCAGTATCAATTTTCCCAATTGGATAGCAGTCATTTTAGTTGTCTGCCCCTCAATTAGACCCTTCACCGCAAGATAGCCCATTCTTGAAGCAATTAAGCGATCGGCTGCTGTCGGTGAGCCGCCACGTTGAGTATGGCCGAGAATACAAACTCGATATTTAACCTTGGTAATCGATTCCAATTGTTCAGCTAATTTAACAGATCGTCCGGGTTGATCGGCTTCAGCCACAAGAATAATTGAGCTTTGTTTTGGGCGTTTATGTTCTACGATTTTTTTTGCAAGTGTTTCAATTGAAAGTTCAAATTCAGGAATGACAATCACTTCAGCGCCGCCCGCAATCCCGACATCGACAGCGAGAAAACCTGATTTACGGCCCATGACTTCAACTAAAAAATTACGATTATGGCTAGAAGCCGTGTCTCGTATTTTGTCGATGGCTTGCAAGGCGGTATTTCGTGCTGTGTCAAAACCAATTGTATATTCCGTATTCGGAATATCGTTATCAATTGTCCCAGGAATACCTATAACGGGAGGGCCGCCTTCTTCGGCAAGAAGTGCTGCGCCGCTAAACGTACCATTACCACCAATGACGACTAACCCATCAATCTTTTCGGCTTTAAGAAAGGCGCGGCAACGGTCACGGGTTTCTTTCTCATAAAAAGCCAGGCAGCGTTCAGCTTTTAAAATAGTGCCTCCATGCTGAATAGCGTTAGCAACACTTTCCGGCTCAAGATGTATTAATTTTTCATCAACCAGTCCCTGGTAACCAAGCTTTGATCCATAGACGGTTAATCCATAGTAATAACCTGTTCTTACAACAGCACGAATAGCAGCATTCATGCCGGGCGCATCGCCACCTGATGTCAGTACAATAATTTTTTTCATGTCGTTGTTAACCTAAAAAAAGGATAGCACAAAGTAGAATTTAGTATTAAATTATAACGGAAAACATTACACAATTCTCTGGGAGATACAACATGAAAGGTAAAACATTAGTTGCGATGGGTGTCTCTAGCTTACTGGCAGCTTCTATTGCTTACGCAGCACCTGCAATCAATAATGATAATTTTGCTCCCCTCCAACCATCTGCGCCTACGCAGCTTGCTGATAATGGCATGAGCGGAACCTCTGGTATGAGTGGTACGTCTTCCATGAGCGGTACATCTTCAATGAGTGGAACATCTGGCATGAGTGGGACGTCGGGTATGAGTGGCACCTCAGGTATGAGCGGTGCTTCAGCAATGAGTGGCACGTCTGCAATGAGCGATACTTCAAGCACGAATACCACCACATCCGCCATGAGTGGCACATCGAGCATGAGTGGCACGTCTGGAATGAGCGGTACCTCAACCATGAGTGGCACTGCAGCAGCTTCCGATGAAGGGAATGCTGATACGGCAACAGGCGATGATGATTATTAATACCGGACAGATCTGACCCGGGATATAGGTCCGGGTCCGAGGTTCGCTCGCTTAATTATTCTTTCCCACAACATTTTTTATATTTCTTTTGACTGCCGCAAGAACAAGCATCATTACGTCCCACTTTTACTTGTTTTGGGTTTATCCCATTCACGTAATACCAACGACCCTCTGACAATTCAAACTCGCTTAATTCATGTAGCTCACGCGTTTGTTGATTTAATGCATAACTTGCCGCAAATTCAACAAATCCTCTCTGCTGATTTACACTAGATTGAAGCACCTTTAAGCCAAGCCAGGTTACCTGTTTAGCCCAATTTTCAGCTTCATCTTTGTCAAAATTTTTTATGGCAGGACCTTTCATGGTGCGTGCAATATAATTTATGTCTGAAAGCGTATATGCAGTATAGCGAGAACGCATGAGTGCTTCGGGTGTAGGCGCAGGCTCATCACCTTGAATAAACATACCACAGCAAGCTGAATAGCAAATACCTGAGCCACAGGGACAATTTTCCATGCATCACCATCGATCTGTTGTTAAAATGATTGGCATTATAGCATTTAAAAAATGAGTAGCGATGACCCCATTAGACTATTATCAAAAAAAATGCATTGAAGGCGTGATTTTTGACGATCCTGAACAGCGTGCAGCCATGCAGGCATTGCAGAAAATCTATCTTGAATTGCTATCTGAATTTGATAAACGCAAAAGCATGTTAGCGTTATTTCGACGCTCGCATTTAATCAAAGGCCTTTATCTATGGGGCGGTGTTGGTATTGGTAAAACATTTATGATGGATTGTTTTTATCAGTGCGTGCCATTTCAACAAAAAATGCGCATGCATTTTCATCAGTTCATGCAAATGATTCACCAAGAATTGAAAAAACATCAAGGTGAGAAAAATCCATTACAAATCATTGCCGAAAGTATTGCAAAAAAAACAATGATTCTCTGTTTTGATGAATTATTCGTTTCTGATATTACAGATGCCATGTTATTAGGACGATTATTTAAAGCATTATTTATGCAAAATGTCTGCTTGGTTACGACCTCTAACGTGGCGCCGGATGATTTATACAAAAACGGTTTGCAACGCGAACAGTTTTTACCCGCCATCGAATTATTAAAACTGAATACCACTGTTCTTCACGTTCCAACCGCCATTGATTATCGTTTAAGACATTTAAAAGAAGCTGGCGTTTTTTATTCGCCGTTAGATGATACAGCTCGTAAAAATATGGAAAAAAGTTTTGAAACACTTGCAGGCGACATGCCAGCCAGTACAGAACCTGTTTCAATCTTGGGTCGCAATATTCGCGTTAAAAAACAAGCGGGCACCGTTGTGTGGTTTGACTTTATGGATATTTGTACTGTGCCTCGCAGTCAAAATGATTACTTAGCTATCGCGGAGAAATATCGCACCGTATTAGTCAGCGATATTCCTGTGATTCCACCCAATGCAAAAGACATGATTTGTTTGTTTGTCAGCATGGTCGATGTGTTTTATGATGCGCGCGTTCGATTAGTCATTTCTGCTGCTGAACCTGTTTCAGAACTTTATAGCCGCGGTTATATGACACTAGAATACACTCGCACGCATTCAAGATTACTTGAAATGCAGTCAACCGATTATTTCCTGATAGAGTGAGAAGCACGATGAAATCTTATTTTTCGCTCAAAACAAAAATCGCATTATTCCTCGCCGTGACTTTATGGGCATCTGCGTTTGTAGGAATTCGCGCTGGTTTAGAGGGTTATACACCCGGTGGATTAGCATTATTACGATTCATCATTGCTTCATTTTGTATGCTGATAATTTATTTTCGGCTTCCTCAAAGAACTGCTATTTGTTGGGGCGATAAGGGATTGTTACTGCTTGTTGGAATGTTTGGTGTAGGTTGTTACAACATCGCATTAAATTATGGCGAGATTGCTGTGTCATCAGGCATAGCGAGCTTCATCATCAGTCTTTCACCGATTGTTACTCTTATTTTTGCTATCTTATTTTTACGTGAGTCGATTAGCCTCAACATGGTCGTTGGAACAATCATCAGCATTATTGGCGTCGGCTTGATTATGCTAAGCAAAACAAATCAGTTTGATTTTCATTTAGGTGTTTTCTATGTGTTAATCGCATCGATTATTGGTGGTGCTTACTCTGTTCTACAAAAACCTTTCTTAAAAAAACACCATGCGATTGAAGTAACAGCTTATATCATGTGGGGCGCAACTATTTTATTGTTGATTTATGCACCTGATGCCTTACGTGACATTAAAACCGCATCCTATCAAGCTACTTTTTCAGTGATTTATTTAGGGATTTTTCCTGCAGCGATTGGATATATTGCGTGGAGTTATGGTTTGAAAGAAGTGCCTGCTTCTCAAGCGGTTAATTTTCTTTATTTCATGCCGTTAATTGCTACATTTTTAGGGTGGGTTTGTTTAGGCGAGATACCGACTTGGTTGTCATTGGTCGGTGGACTTGTTGCTTTGTTTGGTGTGTGGGTGGTGAATCACCCGCGTGAGAGAAAGCTTTTTTCAAGGAAAGGAAATTTTTGAATTTGAGGTGAAGTGTGCTACATAACGAGCTATTGAAAGAACTGTTTGAGGCTGATCAGTGGGATAGACTGGTTCGCTTTGAAATTCAACCCCAGATAGTGAATTTAGGTATAAAAAATATTTCGGATGCTGTTCTCTTATTTAAACAAATAAGACATGCAAAAAAAGAAGAAGGCATTTTTAGCCCTGATTTCGACAAAAAGATGGATTTATTAATAGGCAACCTTAATAAAATTTTAAATGAAAAAAATCTACCCGATGCAGAAAAAAGATTAAAAGAATTAAAAATGGAATTTGGATTACTTGATGATGAAAAGCTCAATAGCAATGATGCCAATCGTAGAAATGCTGTTGCTCAGTTAATGCCGATGATTTTTTCTCCCACTAATGGTGATTATTATCATGCTGCCGTCATTTATAATCACGGTAATAGTCGCGATGATTGTGATCTAGCTTATCAGTATGCGAGTAAAGCAAAAGACCTGATTAATGAGCATGATATTAGATCGTCGGTGAGACTATTAGGGAAGAAGATTAAAGAAGAATACGCATTTGTCTATGATAGATATCAGTTAAATCAAGATAAGCCGCAAAAATATGGTTCAACTTATGCCGGGAAACAAGATGATAATAAAGGATGGGAGATAGGCAAGCTAGTGCCACCGTCAAAGGGGTATGTTTATGATCGTGATGCGATTGATGATGCGAGAAAAGAACTTGGTATAAAATCATTAGATCAGCAAGAAATAGATTGGGGAATTAAACCAACGCTGAAGCCTAGCAAGTCAAAAGAAAATACTGATGAAAAGAAAGTTGAAAAAAATCAATCCCAATTAATTATCTGCAAAAACTGCGGGGAAAGCGGACACTTTGCTGGTGTTTGTATACGCCCAAGTAAACCTAAATAAATTTACTCATTTTGTCGAGACGCCCTGCGGTCAAGGATAGACACATATTTTACAAATCAACACAGACGTCAAGTTGACTGGATACCGCTGCCAAGCCACGGTACGACGGCGTTTAAAAAAATGACTGACAATGTCGCCTGGAAGAAGGTGACAAATCTTTAAAATAAAATTGCTCCACCCGCTGTCTTACCGGTGTTGTTGCAGATTCTTTTGCTTTTGTAGGGGCGAACCTGTGTGTTCGCCCAGCGGCCTAAATATGCAACATTATTTCTT
>JBDTIZ010000295.1:0-36049 GCA_039936115.1 Gammaproteobacteria bacterium | reverse complement strand
TGCCGCTTTGTCATAACCAATGTATTGATTTAAGGCTGTGACCAGCATGAGGGAATGTTCCAGATGTTTAGCAATAGTCTTCTGGTTGGGTAAAATACCTTCCACACAAAATTTTCGGAATGAATGGCAGCTGTCTGCGAGAAGATTTAAGGAATGCAGGACATTAAAAATAATTACTGGTTTGAATACATTTAATTCAAAATTGCCCTGACTGTCTGCGATAGCCACCGTGGTGTCATTGCCTAACACTTGCGCACAAACCATCGTGATTGCTTCACATTGGGTAGGATTAACTTTGCCGGGCATAATAGACGAACCTGGTTCGTTTTCAGGTAAAATTAATTCACCCAATCCACAACGCGGACCTGAGCCCAACCAACGAAGATCATTTGCAATTTTCATCAATGCACAAGCCAGTGCTTTCAATGCACCGCTAGCAAACACTATCGCATCGTGTGCCGCCAGTGCAGCAAATTTATTAGGTGCGGAAATAAAAGGTAAGCCTGTCAATCGCGCAATTTTTTCTGCTGCTGTCACACCAAATTTAGGATGAGAATTAATTCCCGTGCCGACAGCAGTGCCACCTAATGCAAGCTCGTATAAACCAGGCAAAGTTGCATCGATAAATTTTAAGCTCGCATCTAATTGTGCAACATAACCCGAAAATTCTTGACCTAAAGTCAATGGCACTGCATCTTGCA
Organism: Gammaproteobacteria bacterium; assembly: GCA_039936115.1. Taxonomy (GTDB): domain Bacteria; phylum Pseudomonadota; class Gammaproteobacteria; order DSM-16500; family DSM-16500; genus DATIJJ01. The sequence goes on along the minus strand of JBDTIZ010000295.1, from coordinate 35,348 downwards.
AATGCGTACGGCCCACTTTGACAATTTTTGTGAATGCATGTTGTTTTTCAAGCAATGCATTGCGTAATTCTTTCGTCGCTGGAATCAATTGGTTGATGAGACTTTCAACTGCTGCAATATGCATTGCGGTTGGAAACGTATCGTTTGAGGATTGTGAACGGTTCACATCATCATTTGGATGAATAGGCTTCTTGCTACCCAGTTTTCCACCTGCAATTTCAATCGCACGATTTGAAATGACTTCATTCACATTCATATTCGTTTGCGTACCGCTGCCCGTTTGCCAGATTTTAAGTGGAAATTGATCCGCTAATTTTCCAGCGATAATTTCATCTGCTGCTGCTACGATCAATTTCACTTTTTCTTCTGGCAACAAACCTAATTCTTGATTTGACATTGCAGCTGCTTTTTTTAAAATCGCAAAGCCGCGAATTAATTCTTTTGGCATGACATCATGGCCAATTGCAAAATGATGAATAGAACGCTGTGTTTGTGCGCCCCAATAGACATTAACAGGGACTTCTACTGCACCCATGCTGTCGGTTTCGGTGCGGGTATTTTGTGTATGGATTGTCATTATTTTTCTCCTAAAGACTTTTCGTCACTAATTCAAAGACATCTTTTGACAGTTGTTTATTGCCGGATAATAACTCTAGTTGTTCACGCATTAATTTTTGACGTTCATCGTCATAACGCTTCCAATCGGTTAATGGTTTTAACATGCGTGCTGCAATCTGAGGATTTAGTGCATCTAATTGCAAAACCACTTCCGCTAACAATCGATAACCCTCTCCACTTTTCGCATGAAAATGAATGGGATTATTTCCAAATGCACCCAACAGTGAATATACTTTATTAGGATTTTTGATATCAAACGCTTTGTGATGTAATAATTTTTTTACATGCTCGACAGTTCCCGGCAGTTTCGATGACGCCTGGATTGCAAACCATTTATCAACGACTAAGGCATCATGATGCCATTTAGCATAAAATTCTTCTAAAGCAATTTGGCGATGTGAACTCTTGGAATTTACCAAACAATGCAGCGCTGCTATGGTATCTGTCATATTGCAACTTAATGCGGATGAAAATTGCTGTGCGGTAAGTTTCACTGAATCATCATCTAGCAAAGTTAGGTATGCGAGACAAAGATTCTTTAAGTAACGACGCCCTACTTCACTAATCGTAAATTGATACGATTTTTCTTGTTGCTGATTATTTTCTTGATAAACCGCTAAAAACTTATCTTTTAAACGCCGTGCAATTTCATGCAGGACAAATTCACGCGTTGCATGAATAGCATCCACATCAATCACAGTCATTTGTTCCGCAAGATATTTTTCAGAGGGTAACGTTAACATTTCGGATAATAACCATTTATCATCTTGCATAGTCGTCAGCGCGAAATCAAAAGCTCCCACAAATTCATCTGCTAGCTCTAACGATTTCTTTTGCTGATAATCATGCACTAAACCCAAAATCACATTGACCGCATATTTCTGTCCAGCTTCCCAACGATTAAACAAATCCTTGTCGTGCAGAAAAAGTAAAACTAATTCCTGATTAGAATAATTATATTTTATTTTTACCGGTGCTGAAAAATTTCGGAGCAGCGATGGAATGGGTTTAGAAGGAATATTCGTAAAGACAAATTCATTCTCACTGTTTGTAATTTGCAATAAATCGCTTAGTATTTCTTCACCCGAATGATCCAGCAACCCAATACTCACCGGAATATGCATAGGTTTTTTAGTCGGTTGGCCGGGTGTCGGAGGACAAATTTGTTTAATCTTCAACCTATAGGTTTGCGTTTTTTCATCGTACTGATCATGAACATCCAACACGGGTGTTCCAGCCTGACTGTACCACAATCTAAATTGTTTCAAATCAATACCGGATGCATCTTCATGTGCTTTAACGAAATCTTCAATCGTGACAGCTTGGCCATCGTGACGCTCGAAATACAGATCCATTCCTTTGCGAAATAACTTATCGCCAAGAATTGTTTTTATCATTCCAATGACTTCAGAGCCTTTGTTATAAATCGTCGCGGTGTAAAAATTATTTATTTCAATATAGGAATCTGGACGTACTGGATGCGCTAACGGCCCTGCATCTTCAGGGAATTGAGTCGCACGTAATGCAATCACATCTTGAATTCGTGCAACAGCTTTTGACGTTGTATCTGCAGTAAAACCTTGATCGCGAAAAATGGTTAAACCTTCCTTCAAGCTTAATTGAAACCAGTCGCGGCAAGTAATACGATTGCCTGTCCAGTTATGAAAATATTCGTGTGCAATCACGCCTTCAATATGAATAAAATCTAAATCCGTTGCAGTTTCAGGCGTAGCTAAAATATATTTGGTGTTAAAGATATTTAAACCTTTATTTTCCATTGCGCCCATATTGAAATCGCTAACGGCCACTAGCATATAAATATCTAAATCATATTCACGACCATATTGTTCTTCATCCCAGCGCATAGCTTTTTTAATGGCAGCCATTGCGTGGGTGCATTTTTCACGATTACCTTTTTCAACATAAATACGCAGAATGACGCGCCTATCAGATTGCGTCACAAAAAAATCTTCGACAACTTCTAAATCACCTGCGACAAGCGCGAACAAATAACTAGGTTTTCTGAAGGGATCTTCCCATTTGACCCAATGCTTGCAGTCAGATAATTTTCCGGAGGCAATCATGTTGCCATTTGATAACAACATGGGATACAGTTTTTCATCGGCGATAATTTTAGTCGTATAGCGTGCCATGATATCGGGACGATCTAAAAAATACGTAATACGACGAAAACCATGTGCTTCACACTGAGTGCAATAATTTCCACTGGATTTATAGAGTCCACTTAACGCTGTGTTTTCTTGTGGTTTGATATGAGTTTGAATTTCTAAGTTAAATTTTTCTGGCACAGAAAAAATAATCAATGACTGTGCGGTTGCGGTAAATTCATGTGCTGTTAATTTTTTTCCATTTAATGTGACTGACACAAGTTCGAGCTCATCACCCACCAATTCTAAATTTTTATTTGTGATTGTAGCCGCTTCATTTAAGCGTACTGCGAGCGTTGATTTCACCAATGTGATTTCTTCGTTTAAATGAAATTCCAAATCAACCGTATCAATTAAATACGGTGGCACGTGATAATCATGCAAATAAATGTGTTGTGGGATGCTGTTTGTCATGGTGAACTCTCAGTCTAAAACTTCCTAAATCAACATAAAAAACCCTGCGAAAGCAGGGTTTTTTTGAACCAAGGCAAAAATGCTAAATTATTGAGACATTTGGCCGTTGCCGCTCACTGCTGGTGCTACTGTCGCTTGACCAGAAACTACTGGCGCTGCTGGCGGCTGTGCAGTCATTGCATCAGGGCTAACAGGTGGAGTCGTTGTAGTCGTTGTCGTCGTTGTTGAACTAGATGGTGCTACAGCATCATCAGCAAATACGGTGGTTGTCGCTACAACTGCACTCAATAGACCAATCGCTAAAATCTTTGTCTTCATAGAAAATTCCCTTTGAACAATTAGGTTAGTACGATTTAGTATGATAAACAGAACTGACCCCAACAACAAGAGCACACTGATGATAAATATGAACATTGATCCAAACGAACTTGCAAAATTCAGCGAAGGCGCTGCGCATTGGTGGGATTTGCATGGCGAATTCAAGGCCTTACATGAAATTAATCCACTGAGAGTGGGTTATATTAATCAACAAGCACCGTTAGCCGGCAAAACGGTGCTCGATGTAGGCTGTGGCGGTGGAATTTTAACAGAAAGCATGGCCAAACTTGGGGCAACTGTTACCGGCATTGATATGAGTGAAGCGGCTTTAAATGTCGCTAAATTACACCAACATGAAAGCGGCACTGCGATCAATTACCAGCTAATCACAGCAGAAGAACTCGCATCCCAAACCCCTGGGATATACGATGTCGTGACTTGCCTAGAAATGCTAGAACATGTCCCAAATCCAACTTCAGTTGTTGCGGCTTGTGCAAAATTAGCTAAACCCAATAGTGATCTGTTTTTTTCCACGCTTAACCGCAACGTAAAATCTTACTTATTTGCCGTTTTAGGTGCTGAATATTTTTTAAAACTGGTCCCCAAAAATACGCATGATTTTGCAAAATTTATTCGTCCCAGCGAACTGAGCCACTGGGCGAGAATGGCGGATTTACGAGTAGTTGAAATGATCGGAATGGGCTATAATCCGCTGACTAAACACTATTTTCTAACCGAAGATATTTCTGTTAACTACTTAATGCATACTAAAAAATGACTCAGATAAAAGCAGTTTTATTCGATTTAGACGGCACGTTGCTTGATACCGCACAAGATTTGGGGATTGCCTTAAATTATTTGCGCCAAGAACATCAACTGCCTATTTTATCCCTGAAAGCTATTCGCCCAGCGGCCGGCAGCGGCTGCAAAGGCTTGCTAAAACTCGGCTTGAATATTGATCCGCATGATGAACGTTATCCCGAACTGAGCATCAAATTATTAGATTATTATCAAAAACATTTGATTGATACCACCCACTTTTTCCCGGGCATGGAAGAGACATTATCGCATCTAGATAACATGCAAATTCCTTGGGGAATTGTGACTAACAAACCTGCTAAATTTACGGATCAAATTGTCGCGCATCTACACCTGGATAAGCGTGCTGGTTGCATCATTAGCGGCGATTCCTTAGCACATCGCAAACCGCATCCAGAACCTATTTTGCATGGATGTCGGCAGTTGCAACATCGACCTGAAGAATGTCTTTACATAGGCGATTCAGAGGTTGATATTTTAGCCTGCAAAGCAGCAGGCAGTCCGTCACTCGCTGCGCTTTATGGCTATATTCCGCGTGACGAAAATCCACAGACTTGGGGTGCCGATGGCTTTATTCAGCATCCAGCTGAGATTCTTGATTGGATTAAAAATTCATTATAATTAATGATTTCGTAGTCAGGCAATCAAATGCCACTGTCACAATTTAATAAAACCTTAATCCTCTAAATGTATAATTAGCTCAAACTAAAATCGCTAATAATTAATGCGAACGAGGCATTAAAATGTTCCAAAGAAAAACTGAAACGAGTAGACCTAATAAGCCATTTCTAAGGCAAGCATCAAGAGCTAGCCGAGAAATCAAGCAGTCACCACAAGAAAGCAAGCCCTCGAATTAAATGACGCAGGGCGTTCGCCCCCACAAAAGATTCGTCAGAGTCTGACTACTTTTTTAGGCGTTTTTAAACAACCGACTAACATATTTCGAATCCACCAATTTCACCCCCGCATTTTGCATCTCACGCATCGCATTCGTCACATCACCCGGTTTCAATTCCACACCACGACACGCATCTTCAATCACATGCACTTTAAAATTAAATTGCACCGCATCTAAGCAAGAAAATTTAACGCAATAATCTGTCGCTAATCCCATAATATAAATATCCGTGACGCCCTCTCGTGTTAAATAATCTGCTAATCCAGTTGTACGTAAATGCTCGTTATCAAAAAATGCACTGTAGCTATCAACAAAACGATCGGTGCCTTTATGGAAAATATGCTGAATTTTTTCTTGATTGAGATCAGGGTGAAATTCCGAACCCGATGAGTTTTGCACGCAATGATCAGGCCAGAGAACTTGTGTTAAGCCGTGAACGATAATGACTTCACCGGCTTTTTTATCGGGATGATTTGAGGCAAAACTCATATGCGTTTCTGGATGCCAATCTTTTGTTGCAACGACCACATCAAAGCAAGGTTGCAATTGATTTGCCAATGCAATAACCGCATCACCGTCGGGTACGGCCAAATTACCACCCGCACAAAAGTCATTTTGCAAATCCACCATAATTAATGCTGTTTTATTCATCGTTATTTTTCCTAAAACTAATTCCTCGACAGTCGCTAAAACGGTATCATGTCTGTCTTTACCAACCGAGCCAAAACAGAATTATGCCGACTCACTCCACTTTCACTGATCTGACCCACTTGGGATTAATTCAAATCTCAGGCGCCGCTGCCAAGACATTTTTGCAAGGGCAGCTAACCTGCAACCTGGATGAGATCTCCAGCGCTCAGTCGCGCCTAGGTGCGCATTGTAACCCACAAGGCCGCGTGATTAGTCTATTTCATTTATTTTTCTGGCAGCAAAATTATTATTTGCAATTGCCGCGTGAATTAATCCCTATCGCAATCAAAGCGTTACAAAAATATGCGGTATTTTTTAAAGTGAGCTTGTCCGATGTGAGTGATGAGTTACAACAAGTCGGTTATCAAGGTACAGAACTTACTAGCTCGCCTAAAGAAACAGATGAACAAATCACCACGCCTGAATTCGTTATCATTAAACCGTTGGGTGAGCCGACACGTTATCAAATCATAGGCCATAAAACAGCGATTGCCAGCTTAAACTTGTCAGCTGAACCCGGCACAATTCAGCAATGGAAACGCCTCGATATTAAAAATAAATTACCTGCGATTTATCCTGAAACAACTGAAAAATTTCTACCCCATGAAATCAATCTGCCAGAACTGAACGCGGTAAGCTTCCAAAAGGGCTGTTATACTGGTCAAGAAATTATTGCCCGTATGCAATACCGTGGGAAGCTAAAAAGTCGTTTATATCAAGCACATGTCAAAACACCCATGGCAATCATCCGTGGCAATGACATCTATTTTGAAGGGGAACGCTCTGGTAGCATCGTCGATTATGCTCAAATAGATTATAATGTGTATGAGTTATTGATCATTGCGAAGGATTCCGATATTCAAGCCGCCGCCTTGTCTATTGATCCTGAAAAAAAATACATATTAGAATTATCATAAAAACAAAGGTTGACCTTAATGGCAAAAAAATTACGTATTGTGATTGCGCAACTTGATCTCACCGCCGGTGACATTCAAGGCAATTTAACAAAATTAATCAGCTCAGCTAAGTCTGCGCGCGACACTCTCGCAGCCGATGTTATCGTTTTTTCTGAACTCAGTATCACTGGTTATCCACCAGAAGATCTATTATTACGGAAATCATTTCTGGATGCTTCAAATGAAGCACTCATTCAATTTAAAAATGAAGTACAAGGCATTTACTGCGTTGTGGGTCACCCCCATGCGACTTCACAAGGATTATTTAATTCTTGTTCCGTCATCTATAACGGCACCATCATTGGTCGATATGCTAAACAACATTTGCCGAATTACGGCGTATTTGATGAATGCCGATATTTCACTCCGGGTAATTCACCTTGTGTCATTCCTATCAATGGTATTCCAGTTGGCATTGTGATTTGCGAAGACATTTGGCACGCTGGGCCGACGCAACAAATAGCTAATAATGGCGCGCGAATTATTCTAGCGCCAAATGCATCACCGTTTGAAATTGATAAACATGAACAACGTCATCTAACATTATCAAAACGTGCAAAAGCCGCTAATATTCCGATTGTTTATGTAAATTGCGTAGGAGGGCAAGACGAATTAGTGTTTGATGGCGGATCCATGGTGATTGATCACGATGGAAAAATTTGTCAGCTCGCGGGTTTTTGTAACGAAACTTTATTACCGGTTGATGTGGAAATTTCCAGTACGCAAGCGCTTATAGAATCAGCAACTATTCATGTTCCCAGTGAAGAGCAACGCGTTTATGAAGCGCTGGTGCTGGGCGTTAAAGATTATGTTCAAAAAAATAATTTTCCTGGCGCATTAGTAGGTGTGTCAGGTGGCATTGATTCAGCACTCACATTAGCTATTGCAGTTGATGCGTTGGGTAAAGATAAAGTGCGCGCCATTATGCTGCCCTCACGTTATACCTCTGACATGAGCACGGAAGATGCCATGACTTTAATCAAAAATTTAGGCGTTGATTCAGAAATTATTTCGATTGAATCTTCGTTTACTAGTTTTCTTGAAAGTTTACAAGCGAGTTTTGCAGGTAAAAAACCTGATATCACAGAAGAAAATATTCAAGCAAGATGCCGCGGCGTGATTTTGATGGCATTGTCAAATAAGACTGGGAGTATTGTCTTAACGACGGGAAATCGTAGCGAAATGGCGGTGGGTTATGCAACGCTATACGGTGATATGGCAGGCGGTTTAGCGGTTTTAAAAGATATTCCAAAAACATTAGTCTCTCGTTTAGCACTATTTCGCAATCAGATCAGCCCAGTGATTCCACAAAGAACGATTGATCGCCCACCTTCCGCTGAACTCGCACACGATCAAAAAGATGAAGACAGCCTACCGCCTTATCCTATTCTGGACAAAATTCTTGATCTTTATTTAAATCAAGAACAGAGCCTTGAAAATATTATTGCACAAGGTTTTGATCGTGATATTGTTACTAAAGTGGTTAACTTGATTTATAAAAGCGAATATAAACGCCGACAATCACCGATTGGTTTACGGATAAATCACAAAGCATTTGGTCGCGATCGTCGTTATCCAATTACGTCTGGGTATAAATCTTAAAAATACCAACTTCAGCACGGAAACATTGTCACCCTTGCGTTTGATTGTCACCCTGCACTTGACTGTCACCCTACACTTGACCGTCACCCTGCACTTGACCGTCACTCTGCACTTGACTTAACTGTCACCCCGCACTTGTTGCGGGGTCCGGGCTTTAAATAATAAAAAATACTTTTTTATTTTTTTAAATGACACTATTTTTGTTTTGTATTCCAGACCCCGCAACAAGTGCGGGGTGACAGTTAAGTCAAGTGCAGAGTGACAGTCAAGTGCAGGGGGACAGTCAAGTGCAGGGTGACGGTCAAGTGCAAGGTGACAGTCAAGTGCGGAGTGACAATGTGATATAAAGTGTAGGTTGACACATCAATATTTATTTACAAAAGGTCATACAAAATGCATTTACTTCTCATTGGAATATTACTCGGTTTAGGCGCAGCAATACCGATAGGTCCCGTTAATTTAGAAATCATTCGTCGCAATTTGCGTTTTGGCACGTCCTATGGAATCGTGACAGGGTTAGGCGCATGTGCTGCTGATGTCACTTATCTTGCCCTCCTCTGCGCGGGTGCGCTGGCTTTATTGCAATATCCCGATGTGTTACGAGTAATTGGTTTCGTAGGTTCATTGATCATTGGCTGGTTTGGAATTAATGCATTTCGAGCAAAAACGACTGATGTCATCGATAAAAAAACACGTCCATCTTTAATTCGATACGGTGTAGAAGGTTATGTGATTACTTTACTAAACCCATTTACAATTTTGTTTTGGGCATCGGTCAGCGCACAAATTTCTGTTTTAGCAACTAGCAATATAAATGCGTTATGGTTTGCAGGATCAGGCGTCATTTTGGGAACGATGAGCTGGGTGATATTTTTGAATGGATTGGTGCATTTTACGCGACATAAATTAACACCGAAAGCAATTAAATGGTTGAACTACACGGGCGGAATTATTTTGATAAGCTTTGCAATAATGGGTATTCTGCGGGCGGTTTTTGGAAATATTAATTAATTGTATTTGCAGGGTGGCACGATAAGCGCGTTTTTTGCATCGTAATCCACCCGTAGAATTAGGTAGCCATCGCATCCTTAACATAAGCCGAGTTCGGATAGTTATACTCTAACACTTGCAACGTATCCTTTTCTTCTTTAACCAGTTGCAATGCGCGATACGATTTGGCCATCAAAACTAATGCGACAGGAACAGCAGGTGCGCCTTGATAATTTCGCACCACGATGTTTGCACGATCCGCTGCTGCGACATACGCTTTGCGACTAAAATAATATTGTGCAATTTCCAATTCATGATTCGCCAAAATGTTTCTTAAGTAAATCATGTATTGATGAGCAGCCGGTGCGTAATAGCTATTAGGATATGATTTCACTACTTCTGAAAAATCACTGTAGGATTTTTTGATTTGTGATAATTCACGTGTTGCTAGATCAACCGTGAATAAACGTTCGAAAACGCCGAGGTTTTGATAATAATTAGACAAGCCACGCATGTAATATGCATAATCTACATGTGGATTTGCAGGATGCCCATGGATAAAACGATCTGCAGCAGCTTCCGCAGACGCATAATCACTGGCCATGTAATATGCATAAATAATATGTAACTGAGCGGTTTCGGTATTGCGCTCATAAGGATACTGCACATCCAATGCTTCAAAACGTTTAATTGCTTCTTGGTAACTCTTGTCACGTAACGCAGTTTCACCTTTTTGAAAAATTTGTGACGCTGTTTCACCTTTATAGGCGTCTGCAGGATCTGTTGTGGTTGAGCAAGCTGTCAGCATAGACAACGACAATGTCATTGATAAAATTAATAATTTTGTTGCAAATTTCATAGCGGGGATTTAACTCCGAAATCTTTTAATCATAGTGGCGTGCATTGTAAACGAAATTTTGTCATCATTCACGCGATTAGCGATACAAACTATAAAAATCATTAGCGAGAGATATATGACCGAAAAAATTCACCGGACACTGACTATCCCTGACAATCTTGGGGGTATGCGCCTAGATCAAGCGTTAGCAAAATTATTGCCGGAATTTTCTCGCACCCTGATTCAAGAGTGGATAAAAAATTCTAATGTTACTGTTGATAACAAACTTTTCAAAGCACGCGATGTCATCATTGGCGGCGAAGAAGTTATCATCACAGCCCAACGTAAAGAACAACCTGCGTGGGAAGCACAGCCGATTTTGCTAGATCTTATTTATGAAGATGATGATTTGTTAGTCATTAACAAACCCGCTGGTATGGTAGTCCATCCTGCTGCAGGGAATCCAAATAATACGCTGTTAAATGCTTTACTCCATCATTGTCCACAATTGCAACACTTGCCGCGCGCTGGCATTGTTCATCGTCTGGATAAAGATACGACAGGTTTGTTAGTCATTGCAAAAACCCAGGCTGCACTCATGAATCTGACTGCGCAAATGAAACAACGTACCATTACACGTATTTATCAGGCCGTCGTAAACGGTTTGATGACTAGTGGCGGTACGATTAACGAACCGATTAATCGTCATCCGATTCAACGAAAAAAAATGACAGTCTGTGAAACAGGCAAAGAAGCGATAACACACTACCGTATTATTGAAAAATATCGTGACCACACTCGAATCAAAGTGAAACTAGAAACCGGACGCACCCATCAGATCCGTGTACATATGGCACACATCCGCTATGCCGTGCTCGGCGATCCAGTCTATGGCGGCCGATTGCAACTTCCGCGCGGCGCATCACCCGCTTTAGTGACGATGTTGCGTACTTTTAAGCGTCAAGCATTGCATGCGTATGAGTTGGAATTGATTCATCCAACTACTCAGAAGCCGATTAGGTGGCAAGCGCAATTACCAAACGATATGCAGGAATTGGTTGCTGTGCTTAAAGCTGATGCCAAATTGCTAGAGGATTCTTAATCCGATATGACAAACTTTATCGTACCGAATTGGCCAGCACCTAAAACCATTAAAGCTTTTACCACTTTGCGGACGGGTGGAGTGAGTCTTGCGCCTTATGATAGCTTCAATCTAGGTGAGCATGTGGGTGATGAAACTCAGCATGTCAAAACTAATCGGGAAAATTTAAAAACTCAGCTTAATTTGCAGAACCAGCCTGTGTGGCTAAACCAAACCCACAGCACTCGAGTGATTCCGGCAACCACAGAAAATACCGGCAAAGAAGCCGATGCAGCCTTCACTGATCAGCCTGGTAACGTTTGTGCGGTTCTCACCGCAGATTGCCTACCCCTCTTGGTTTGTCAACGTGAAGGCACTCATGTCGCAGCCATTCACGCCGGTTGGCGCGGGCTTGCTAATGGCGTGATTGAAAATACATTAACTGCCATGGGAATTCCTGCTGACGATACCCTGGTATGGCTTGGACCAGCGATAGGACCTAAGGTTTTCGAAGTGGGTGATGAAGTACGCGAAATTTTTTTAAAAAGTCATCCTGAAGCTGAGCAGATGTTTTTACCGTCCCCAAATGGGCGTTGGCTTGGCAATCTTTACGCCTTAGCTCGTTTACGCTTAAACTCACAAGGCATCACCCATATTTATGGCGGTGATTATTGTACCTATTCAGATTCAGAACTGTTCTTCTCTTATCGCCGTGATGGTAATAAAACTGGCCGGATGGCGAGCTTGATCTGGATGTAAGCTTTCTTCCGGCAAAAGGCATGGAGTGGATTAAGTGCGTTTTTTGCACCGTCGAACTGTCATTCCCGCAAAGGCGGGAACCCATCCGGATAGATTCCCGCCTTTGCGGGAATGACAGGTGCTTCAACAAAGTTGTGAAGAAGTTTCTAATTGATAGCAATGACACTAGTGCTTAAACCAAATGAGTAAGCTATACTTTTCTCCATTCGTCTGTTAGATGCGTTTAGAGAGGAAAACCAATGATTACAATCCTACGTAAAACCCTCGCCCTACTTTTTGTCACCATGAGTACAACAGCTATTGCGGGCTCGCCTCTTGGTGAAAGCCTTGCGCCTATGTTGCAAAAAGTTTTACCCTCTGTTGTCAACATACGCGCACAAATTAAAATTACTGATCTCAGTACATTAAACAAAATTGAAAAAAGCCGACAAGGTCAAGGGCAAGATTCTGACAACAATGGACAGATTCCAGACAAGTTTCTATCTGTCGGATCAGGCGTAATAGTTAACGCTGATAAAGGTTACATTTTAACAAATGCACATGTAGTCAATGATGCAGAAAGAGTGATTATTACGCTCAGTGACGGTCGGCATTTTACAGCAAAAACATTGGGTATGGATAAAGCATCCGATATTGCTCTCCTACAAATTCAAGCAAAAAATCTCGCTGCCATTGTGATTGGCAATTCAACGGATTTGAAAGTCGGTGATTTTGTTGCAGCTATCGGTAATCCTTATGGATTAAGCCAAAGTGTCACCTCAGGTATTGTGAGCGCATTAGGCCGTAGCACACTCGGTATCGAAAATTATGAAAACTTTATTCAAATTGATGCGTCCATTAATCCAGGTAATTCGGGTGGCGCGTTAGTGGATACACAAGGACGCCTAATCGGTATCAATACTGCTATCTTAGCTCCAGATCGCGGCAGTATTGGAATTGGATTTGCAATTCCATCTAATATGGCTAAGAGTGTTATGCAGCAATTGATCGCATATGGAAATGTCCGTCGAGGTACCTTAGGTATTGGAGCACAAGACATTACACCTGAATTGGCAGCTGCCTTTAATCTAAGCGGTTCAAAAGGCGCTGTTGTCACCCAAGTCATACCCAATTCGCCGGCAGAAAAAGCTGGGCTGCAAGTAGGCGATATCATCACAACTGTTGATGGCTCTGAGATTAAAAATGCCAATGACGTTGTCAATGCAGTTGGCTTCGTGCGAGTAGAATCGCAAGCAAATCTCAGCATTATCAGAAAAGGTAAACCGGTCAGCTTGAGTGCTACATTATCTGATCCCAAAAAACGTCAAGAAGTGAATATAGAAATGAATCCGTTTCTGTATGGCGTTGGTTTGAAAGATTTCACCCTACTCAGCCCAATTCATGGTGACGTGAAAGGCGTGATGGTTATCTCAGTGAGTGAAGACAGCAATGCTTGGCATTCTGATTTACGAGCGGGTGATGTGATTACCTCTGTCAACCAACAAAAAATAACGTCGATTGCCGAACTCCAAAAAATAGCAACTGCGACAAAAGATAATTTATTGCTGAATATTTTAAGAGGACCTGGAGCGGTATTTTTAGTGATTAATAAAGAATCTTAAATTATTAAGTTTTAGTTTTCTTTGGTGCCGTAGATCTTAAAGCTTTTTGTGAAACCTCATATAGGCCAGAATCTTTTCTGGCTTTTATGAATCCTATAAACTCTTCTAAACTCTGGTTGCGCGTAGCGGCGATTTTTCCAGCTAATACTGTTTTGAAAGAAAAAGGGTCTTGCCAATTTCCTTTTGCATTTTTTAAGAAATCAAAAATAATTTCTAACCTTACTTCCGAAGACGCCTTTGACTCTTTAATGATATCCAATAACTCCTTTGCACGCGTCTCGCCTGCAGGACCATGTCGCTTAGTAAATAACCCTGGTTTTTTTTTAGCATTTTCTTCTTTAAGGGCATTACTATAAACTTCTACTGAATCTTCAACGGTTTTTATTAATTTTTTACATGCTTCTTTTTGATTGAGTTTATCAACAACCAATTGCTCAATCTGGCCTGATTTTTTTAAAATAGCCTCTAGTAAATTCTCCATACTCATAACAACTGCTGATTTATTTTCTAAAGCGAATTGATTTTGGTTAATTTTCATTATTATGGAATTATGTTCATGGGTGTATTTAAGCAAAACAGTGCGCATTGCCTCGAGCTGAAACGCATATTTTTTATAAATCGCGTCTTTATCAATTGTCTCCATCTTATCTTCGAAAAGAGCATCAAACAGCTTAAATTTATTTTCTAAATTTTGCGCTAATTCATACAAAGGCTTGAGGGGTGCGACCAAAGTGAGAAAAAAATCACCTGGCTCGACTGCGCGTATCGTATAACTATGCACTTCTTTATCGGGAACATTGGCTCGTAAGTCTGCAAAAAAATCTTTTGATGATCGTTTTTGGCTAAGGATGCCAAAAATAGACTGAGATAGTAGTTCCTTAATATTCATACGTCTGTAGTTAATGTCTTCAAGTTGCTTATAAATCGCAACTAACTCAGGATTTTTTTGTATGGGGCCTGCATTATTGACAAGGTAGTCTAAAATCCAGCCCAATGCATAAATGCATAACAGTCTACTGCTTTATGATCAATAGCTCGATATTTGAGACGAGTGATCTCATCAAACTCTTTCCAACTTAAAGCACCCCCTGTACTAGGATCAAGATTAAGAAAAAATTGTAATTCGGGAGGATACAAGCTGCCACCAGCACCTCCATATTCTTTACTATTAATTGAGCCGTCAGGATACACTTGAATAACATCATCAAGATCAGCAACCATCGCATGCACAAATGGATCCACATCTGGAGGGGCATCGATGAAGATATTGAGTGGTTTAAGATCCCTGTGCACCAAGTTTTTTTCATGCAACGCAGCAACGCCTAAAACAATTTGCCCAAAAATATGGATGATATCTTCATCACTCAATGCATGACGGTGACTATCCACATAATGGAATAACGTTTTTTCCGAAGCAAGAGGCGATAGTTTTTTACCGTCCTTGGTCATAACTAAAAATTTTTGCAGAAAACCGGTATCAACACTTAGATCACTAAAAAGTTTTTGGACATTATTCGCTTTCTTAACCTCTGTATACGCTGATTCAAGACTGTCTCGACGATTTTTTGCTTCTTTTGGAGGTTGTTTCCTTATATCTTCAATTACTTTATTAGTTGAAAATGCAACATCTGGTATACCTTGCTCAATCACACCAAATTGAACTGAATTGACGGCACCTTCAGCTTTTGGGGTATTCTGAAAAGGTTTAAATTTACTACTTCCTGCATAGGCAAAAAACTGTAATAACTCAGCGATAGAATGTGAACGCATAATAAGCTTACCCATTTTAGTTATGGATATATTCAGTATAGCTCATATATTGGTACACACTTGCTCGGAACAGAGAGAACGCAGCGGGGATTTTTTATAATTTTTATTTATAAATCATGCGGTTAAGCGTAAGAGCTAGAATTATCTCGAGCTAATGATGTGACGAAAGTATTACACAACCACCATCTTCCCAATTCCAGCTGCAGCCACAATCGACTTTAACTGTTCAGGAATATGTGAAAAAGAAATGGGTTTGTTAAACTGTTTTGCATACTTGATCCAGCCAATAATAAGCGCTAGGCCCGCACTGTTAGATAATTTCACCTGAGTGAGATCGAAATGTAATTCTTTGCTTGCCTGACATAAAACCAAGCTTTGTTCCCATAACGGCATTATGGTTGAGAAAACTAAATCGCCTGCGACTAACAGGCGATTATTTTGATGTGTAATAGTAGCAAGTTGGTTCATTGCGAATTAACGTCCAGAATTAGTTGAATTGTGTTGATCTAACACTCGAATTAATTCAGCCATATTTCCTCTTGCTAACTGATCAGCAAATTGCGAACGAAAACTTTCTAGCATACTCACGCCTTCCACCGTCATATCGTAGAGTCTCCATGTCGAACCGTTAGACAATAAACGATAGCTAACAGAAATAGATGGCCCATCTGAACGGATAATTTGACTATCCACTCTCACACTGCTTTTGCCTTGATAACCGCCACGCACAGGATAAAATTTTACCGTTTGATCTCGATATTCAGCTAATGCAGATGCATACGTTCTCACTAACAATGTAGTGAACTGACGTTGAAATTTCGCACGTTGCGCAGGCGTCGCACTGTTCCAAGTTTGTGGCGGTAAAACACGCTTGGACATTTCACCTAAATCCGCATGAGGAACAACAATACGATTTGCCAACGAGTAGACTAGTGATGGATTTTCTTTTAATGAGGTTCGATTTGATTTCAAACTGGCAATGAGTTGATTTGCAACTGATTGCAACATACTCACCGGATCACCATCATTCGCTTGTGCTGATAGCGGTAGCAAGGTTAAAGACAAACAACTAATCATCAAAAACGATATCATTGATAAAAAATATTTTTTCATTTTTTAACTCCACTTGAATGAGTTGTTGGACTGCTTACCGCAGATTTGGTCGTGGCATCTGTGGACGTTGTGCTGTCTTTAGAATTGCCGCCGCCCGCTTTAAATAAAAACTGTCCGATCAATTTTTCTAAAATCATGGCTGAATGCGTATCTTCAATCTGACTGCCATTTTTTAAGAACGTTGAACTGTACATTGGAGTGATTGCAATATAATTATCACCCAAAAGGCCTGCGGTTAAAATAGCTGCCGAAGAATCATCTGGAATATCATTCACATTTGAATTGATATGCATCGTTACTATTGCTTTAAAGCTAGTAGGATCCAATTGAATTCCACTCACTTCACCCACTGAAACGCCGCCAACTTTGACAGTAGATCTTACTTTTAGCTGACCAATGTCTTCAAATTGAGCGGTAACATCATAGCCTTCCGTTTTAAAGAAGCTCGTTAACCCGCTGACCTTAAATGCTAAAACTAATAAAGCCGTAATAGCAGCCAATACAAACAATCCAACACTTGTCTCAACAATCCGCTGAGATAACATCACCAACCCCCTATCATCATCGCGGTTAATACAAAATCTAAACCGAGAATTGCTAACGAAGAATAAACCACAGTACGAGTCGTTGCACTCGCAATTCCTGCAGATGTAGGTTCTGAAAAATAACCTTGATAAACCGCAATCCAGGTTACTACAAAACCGAATACCACACTTTTTAGCACACCGTTCACAACATCTGAATGAAAATCGACAGAAGATTGCATATTTGACCAAAATGCGCCCGCATCCAACCCTAGCCATTTAACACCAACCAAGAAGGCGCCATAAATAGCAGTTGCGTTAAAAATTATCGTCAATAAAGGCATTGAAATAAAACCACCCCATAATCTGGGTGCTATCACACGTTGCAAAGGATCAACTGCGATCATTTCCATACTGGAAAGTTGTTCGGTTGCTTTCATCAAACCAATTTCAGCAGCCAGCGCTGAACCTGCGCGGCCTGCAAATAATAAAGCCGTGACAACAGGCCCCAATTCTCGCACAACACTTAAAGCGACCAAAGGACCTAATTCCGCTGAAGCGCCAAATTTTGCTAAGGTATGATAACCCTGTAATGCCACAACCATGCCGATAAACAAGCTGGAAACGATAATAATGACCAGTGATAAAACCCCTTCCGCATAAATTTGTTGAAGCACTAGCGGAAAACCTTTACGAACATTGGGAAGACGAAAAATAACACCGTATAACAATAAACCGGCTTTCCCATAATCTCGAATAATATCGAGGCTTAAACGACCTAATAAGGTAATTTGATTCAGCACTATTCCTTACCCCCCATTAAATCTTCTTCCAAGCCAACGGCAGGAAAATGAAATGGCACCGGACCATCGGGTAAACCGCGCAAAAATTGTTGCAGCTCAGCTGATTGATCATTCTTGATTGAATTAGCGGTACCTTTACCGATTAATTTACCATTTGAAATAACATATACGTAATCTGCAATGTCTAATGTTTCCTGCACGTCGTGCGACACAATAATACTCGTTAATCCAAGCGCATCATTTAAGGTGCGAATTAATTTAACGAGCACGCCCATCGAGATAGGATCTTGACCCGAGAAAGGTTCATCATACATGATGAGCGCTGGGTCCAAAGCAATTGCCCGCGCCAGAGCAACTCGTCTTGCCATGCCACCGGATAATTCGCTTGGCATTAAGTCTCTCGCGCCACGTAATCCCACCATTTGTAGCTTAATGAGTACAGAACTTCGAATCATGTCTTCTGATAATTTAGTATGTTCACGTAAAGGGAACGCTACGTTTTCGAACACATTGAGATGAGTGAATAAGCCACCGCTTTGAAACAACATGCCCATTCGTTTACGCGCTTGATATAAATCATGGCGATTGAGTTGATGAATTACCTTACCTTCAACAACAACACTGCCATTCGTCGGTTGTAACTGAGCACCTATCAAACGTAATAGCGTAGTTTTGCCTGTTCCGCTAGGACCCATGATCGCGGTTACTTTACCCCGTGGAATGACAATATCGACGCCATCGAAGATAGGACGCCCATTGCGGCTAAAATGCAAATTGCTTATTTCGACTAGACTATCCATCTTTTAAATTGCATCCATTACTTTTTGCAATTCGGACATTCGATTGAAGAAGAAGTAGGTGCATTGGGTACAATAACCCAAAAAATCAGATAAACAATTAGGAAAGTGCCGAGACCCAACAAGGTCATGAAGATAAAAATGAGTCTTATCCAAGTCGGATCAATATTAAAATATTCGCCAAGACCGCCGCAGACTCCTGCAAGCACCCTCTGGTTGCGTGAACGATATAGGTGTTTGAGAGGTGTCGACTCTGTATTCATTATAATTATCCTATTAGCTGTCTTATAAAGTGTATGATAATACGTCGAGTGGCTATCGACAATGACTTTATCGATCTCGTCGTTACTCTTGCCCATGCTTTTGTAGGGGCGAACCTATGTGTTCGCCCCTACACTACAAAAGCATATCGATATTCACCCCTACAGAAAAATTTTTTACTCAAAACCCCCAACTCAGGGTAAAATACCCCTCCAGACGCTTAAAATCTTGAAACAACTTAAGGTATTACCATGCAAGCTATTGATAAAATATGCACATTAGGAAAAGCAGTGATTGAAACAGAGGCGGAGGCAATTCGTGCATTAGCTGCTCGGATCGACCACCACTTTGCACAAGCCTGCCAATATCTCTTAGCTTGTGAAGGCCGCATTATTGTCATGGGCATGGGAAAATCCGGTCATGTAGGTAGAAAAATTGCTGCCACATTTGCAAGCACAGGCAGCCCAGCGTTTTTTATTCATCCGGGCGAAGCAAAACACGGTGATTTCGGCATGATTACAAAAAACGACGTTTTATTAATTATTTCAAACTCGGGTGAAACAGACGAAATCATTGCAATCTTGCCTTTTATCAAACGTCTCGCTCTGCCGCTTATTACCCTAACCGGAAAAATAAATTCAACTTTATCCAAAGCTTCTACTGTCAACATTGATGTCAGCGTTGAAAAAGAAGCGTGTCCACTAGGACTCGCGCCTACCTCAAGTACGACTGCAGCACTAGTGATGGGTGATGCTCTGGCGATTTCACTATTAGAAAGACGCGGATTTACAGCGGAAGATTTTGCCTTATCACATCCGGGCGGAACATTAGGACGCCGTTTACTCTTGCGTGTTGATGAACTCATGCATCAAGGTGATGCCATTCCCAAAGTCGATTTGACTGCACTCCTTAAAACCGCACTTGTCGAAATGACACAAAAAAAATTAGGTATGACCACCGTCGTCAATCAACAAAATGAATTAGCGGGTGTCTTTACTGATGGTGACGTGAGACGTGCATTCGATAGCAATGCCGATATTCATCAAACAACGATTCAACACATCATGTCCAGAAATCCCAAAGTGATTCGTCCCGGAATGCTGGCTGCAGAAGCACTGAATATTATGCAAACTTATAAAATCACTTCATTAATTGTAACGAATGAACAAAACAATCCCGTGGGTGTGGTGCATTTACACGACTTATTACGTGCAGGAGTAATGTAATGGAAACACTAGTCCAAAAAGCTAAAAAAATTCGTCTCGTTATTTTCGATGTAGACGGTATATTAACAACTGGGAAATTATTTTACGGCAATAATGGCATCGAATTAAAAGCATTTCATGTCTACGATGGCATCGGATTAAAAATGCTGCAGCAATCCGGTGTCACTGTCGCGATTATTACAGCGCGTCAATCAGAAGCTGTTACAAAACGCATGCAGGATTTAAAAATAAATCATGTTTATCAAGGCCAATCAGACAAATTAATAGCTTATCAAGAACTCAAGCAAAAATTAAATTTAGAAGATGAACAAATTGCTTTTGTTGGCGATGACTTACCGGATTTACCTATCTTGCGACGCACTGGCTTATCCATCACCGTACCCAACGCACCAGTCATTATGCAAGAGTATACAAATCTTGTGACGCATACTCGCGGCGGTTATGGCGCGGCACGTGAAGTGTGTGAGTTAATTATGCGAGCACAAGGCACTTTTCAAGGGCTTGTTGACGCTTACGTACAAAGGTAATTATGAAATCTCTTTTACATAGACATTCCACCATTAGCTTATTGTTGATTCTAGCAATCGCATTGAGCGCATGGTCAATTTTAATTTCCCATCCGACCAAATTGGATACGGGTAATCGATCCGATCAACCTGATGCCTACATGGAAGATGTAGTCGCCACGATTATGAATAAAGAAGGCAATCCCTCACTTAAAATTGAATCGCCAAAAATGACGCATTTTATTGTCGGAGATACCACTTACATTGCGAGTCCGCATGTCACCGTCTATCGAAAATCACCTCAACCCTGGTTTATTAACTCTGATTCTGCGGAAGCGACAAAAGGGATTGAACAAATTGTTTTTTCAAACAACGTAGTGATTCACCATCCATCGGATATTGACGATCCTAAAACAACGATAAAAACAGCATCATTAACTATTTTTCCTGACAAACAACAAGCAAAAACGGATGATGCCATCACCATCACACAACCTGATACGACGATGCATGCGATTGGGATGTTGGCAAACTTAAATGACGGAACAGTTCAGTTGCTCTCACAAGCTAAGGGAGACTATGTTCCCTCCTCGTAAGAATTGGCAAAAATATTTTTATTTAATTTTATTACTCTGCTTTTCTGTCAGATTATATGCTTTATCAGAAGATCAACAAGAAACCATGCATATTGTATCGGCCTCTTCGAAATTTAATTACAAAACTGGCGTCAATATTTATGAAGGTGATGTGAAAATTGATCAAGGCAGCACGCATCTCACCGCAGATCGGGTTGAAACAAACAACAATGATAAACACAAAATAAAAGAAACGATCGCGTATGGCACAACCCAATTAGCAGAATATATGACTTTACTTAAACCAGGTGATCCAATTTTTCATGCGAAAGCAAAAATAATTAAATTTTATCCGCAAAAATCACTTGTGGTATTAGAAGGCGATGTTATGGTGACGCAAGGAGAAAATAGTTTTCAAGGCCCAGTCATTTTTTATAATATGAAAGACCAAGTTGTCACGGCACCCGCATCAAAAACGGGAAGAGCCACCATTATCATTGAGCCAAACAAACTGAAATCATGAATACATTACGCGTAGAAAAAATTAGCAAACAATATAAAAGTCGCCAGGCAGTCAAAGAAGTATCACTGCAAGTTCGGCGTGGTGAAGTTGTTGGTTTACTAGGACCTAATGGTGCCGGCAAAACGACTTCGTTTTATATGATCGTTGGTTTGATTCGATGTGATCACGGTAATATTTATTTAGACGATAAAGACATTACAACGCTGCCCGTTCACTCGCGTGCGCAGTTGGGTATTAGCTATTTACCGCAAGAAGCATCCATTTTTCGAAAACTGAGTGCTGCTGATAATATCATGGCGATTTTAGAGTTGCGCAAAGAGCTGAGTCTGGCCGAACGCGGAACGATACTGAACCAATTGTTAGAAGAATTCCATATTACGCATATTCGTGACACATTAGGTATCAGCTTATCGGGTGGCGAAAGACGACGGGTAGAAATCGCTCGCGCCCTCGCAACTGAACCCAAATTTATTTTACTCGATGAACCCTTTGCGGGTATTGACCCCATCTCAGTCGTTGATGTAAAACGCATTATTACGCACTTGCGTACACGTAATATTGGTGTACTTATTACCGATCACAACGTACGTGAAACACTAGATATTTGTGAACGTGCCTACATTGTCAATCAAGGCGAAGTTTTACATCAAGGCACACCGCAAGATATTTTAAATAACAAACAAGTAAGAGCTGTTTATCTCGGCGAAGATTTTAATCTCTAAAAAAGAAGGAAAAAATAATATGCAACTTCATTTTACAAGCCGCAATTTGGAACTCACTCCTGCATTAAAAACACATACAGAAGAAAAGTTTCAACGTCTTGAACGACGCCATGCCAACATTGCCAGTGTCAATATTATTTTGCAAATAGAAAACCTGACCCATATTGCAGAAGCAACCATAACCTTGAACGGCACCAATATACACGCGACCGCTGAATCAACTGATATGTATATTGCAATAGATGAATTGGTTGACAAACTGATTAGTCAAATTACCAAACATAAAGAAAAAACTTCAGGTCATCGTTAATTATTTAACGCGCGCCTTAATCAACCTTAAAACTAGCAGAATCCTAATATTATGTTGGAAGAAAAAATTACCATTATTAACAAACTAGGTTTACATACGCGAGCCGCGGCAAAACTCGTTGGGCTCGCTGCAAACTTCGAAAGTAAAATTGAAATTCAAAAAAATGATCAAGTTGCAAACTGCAAAAGCATCATGTCAATTATTGTGCTCGGGGTGACAAAAGGCACGATCTTAACGTTAATGATTTCAGGACCCGATGAATTTGAGGCGCGTGATGCGATTGTAAAATTAATTATGGATCGATTTGGTGAAGCGGAATAATTCCGACTGTTATTCTTGCTTTAAAAACATCCCTACTTAAATACTAAGTCTTACAATTTGTGAAGGTTTTAAATTTATTATTTTTACTTCTATAAAATAAAGAGAGTCATTAGCGTTGCCACTACTTACTAAAGGGATTTAGATGTGTTAAGAATTAAGCCTCTTGTTAAAAAAGTTTTTTTGCCATGACAACAAAAACAAGTCAAAAATTATTACGAACATTAGTTGAAGCTGCAAAAATTGAGATAAAGCCGGAGAAATAATATGGAAAACATTAAAAAACTTTCATCTCTTAAACTCATCGTACTCACACCAATTTTTATTTTACTAAGCCATTATTTAATAGTTTTTGTTCATGAGCATCTGTTTTGGCTATTCCTGGCATTATCTTTATGCTATGGCCAACATGCACTGGGTTAAAAAAAACTTGAATGAATTTAGGGACTGTTAACCTGAAAGACTGTCATTCCCGCGAAGGCGGAAACCTATCTCCTGTCACCCCGCACTTGTTGCGGGGTCTGGAATAAAAACATAAAAAGTCATTAAAAAAATAAAATGTAGTTTTTATTATTAAAGCCCAGACCCCGCAACAAGTGCGGGGTGACAGGGAGATAGATTCCCGCCTTCGCGGGCATGACAGTCTTTTTTCTAATGACGATTTTTTCTCAGGATGACAGCTTTTTATTCTTCTTCATCCACAATAACATTAAACTTAGCCAACACTGATCCACACGAATTTTTTGCTTTCACTAGGATATCAAATTGATCTTTAGCTTCAGCTTTCACGCGTATCTGCCCTGTTTTAGCATTAATACTGACTTTGTTATGAATATTTTTCGGTTTCGCTACAACAGTATAACTTAAAGCTTCGCCTTTAAAATGTTCTGCTGTTGAAATAGTTGCCACGTTAGTTGCAATAATTTCCCAATCTTTTATCGGACTAACCATTTCTGGAGCATCACCCTGTTTGCACAGAGCATAAGCATTAACCCATGAAAAAGAGATCAGCAAACAAAATAGTAAACGTAAACATTTTTTCATAATACAACTCCCTAAAGTTTAATCCCCTGCCACTGTCATATTTTCAAGAAGAATTGAACCTGTTTGTATATTCCCACGCTTGTCCACATCACAACCCACTTCAACCAAGTGCGCATACATATCACGTAAATTTCCTGCAATGGTAATTTCTTCTACGGGATATTGGATCTCTCCATTCTCAACCCAAAAGCCTGTTGCGCCTCGTGAATAATCACCTGTCACCAAATTAATGCCTTGCCCCATGAGATCCGTAATATACAATCCGGTGCCCATAGTTTTTAATAATTCCGCTAAATTTTTCTTACCGGTATTAATAAACAAATTATGCACGCCGCCAGCATTACCCGTTGTTTGCATACCTAACTTTCGCGCGGAATAAACACCTAATGAGTAATTTTGTAATATGCCATCTTTAATAAAAACATTGGGACGCGTTCTCACGCCATTTTCATCAAAAGGCGAACTACCCAATGATTTTAAAAGATGCGGACGTTCATCAATTTGCACATGTGTTGGAAACACCGCTTTACCAAGATGGTCTAGCAAAAAAGAACTTTTGCGATAAAGACTGCCCCCTGATATGGCTGAAACAAAATGCCCCAACAAACCACGCGCTTCTTCTGCAGCAAATATCACTGGAACGCGTCGCGTTGAAAGTCGCTTAGCCCCTAACCGACGCACTGCGCGATCGACCGCGGTGTTAGCAATAACTTCAATTGACTCTAGCAAGTGAGGATCACACGAAACGGTATAATTGTAGTCTCTTTGCATATCATCGCCTTTTTGGGCAATCAGTGAACAACTAATATCATGGCGTGTTGCTGCGTACAAACCAATAAAACCTTGCGAATTCCCATAGGCATGACAACCTTCAGTGGTTGAAATAGATGCACCTTCTGAATTTTTAATCCGTTTATCTTTAGCAAGAGCAATACTTTCGCATTTGAGCGCCATTTCTATGGCTTGTTCAACGGTAAGATTCCACGGTGAGCATAAATCTAAATCGGGATAATCAAATGCTAGTAATTCTTTTTCCGCAAGCCCTGCGCAATCATCTTTGTCTGCAAAACGGGCTATATTACAAGCCGCCTGAACAGCTGAACGAATAGCCTCAGGCCTGATATCTGATAAGCTGGCAGAACCGGTTCGTTGTCCAAAGTAAACCGTGATATCGACGATTTTATCTTGGTTATACTCAACAGACTCCACGTCTCTCATTCGTGCCGTAACTGAGTATCCTTTGTTCATTCCAACATCAACTTCAGCGGCTGTTGCACCCTGTTTTGCGGCCTCTTGCAAAATATCGGCAACAATGTTTTTCAAATAGTCTGGATTATTCCAAGTTTCAAGCATAAAATCCCCTCTCTGTGATATTCATTCAATGAAAATTATAGTATCTTAGTATCGCAACTTTAACATGGAGAAAGGGAAATGAAAAAATTTATTGCTTTATCAATGATTGCTGCTTCAGTTTGTTCAACAGTTGTATTGGCAGAAGATGCTCAGCCAGCTGATGCAAACAAATCAGATGCAGTTATGCAACAATTAGCTGACAACTCTTCAGCTACAGCTACACAAGGTCAAGATGAATCCGCTAATGCTGCTGCTCCTGCTGCACCAAAAGCTAAAAAACATCGTCATACAGCTAAAAACAAGCATCATCGTGGTTCCAAGCCAGCTGACACTGCAACACCTGCAGCTCCAGCTTCCACAGATGCACCAGCTGCAACCTAATTAAAGAAGCGGTCTTGCTGTGTGGTCTATACATTGATCCACACAGTGAGACTGCTTATTTAAACTCTCGATCCACAATGGATTTTTCTCTTTTCAAGGATGTTGTTTTTCTGTAGTCGTTCGTGCTGTGGTAACAATACATAAGGTTTAGAAATTTAAATGACTAACTCAGACGACGAAACCTTTGGACGAAAAAACAAATCCGCTCTTAAACGTCAAAGCACAGCGTTACAAAAAATAGGCGAAATTCTTGTTGCCTTACCCGAACCACAACTCAATAAAGTACCTCTAGATCAACAATTACTGGATGCAGTCAATGTAGCTCGCGAATTAAAAAGCCATGAAGCGCTTCGTCGCCAATTACAATACATTGGCAAACTCATGCGAAACATCGATGCTGAACCCATTCAAGCTGCCTTAGAAAAAATCGAAGGCACACATCAACAAAACAAAGCACAATTTCATCAAATGGAACGTTGGCGCGATAAATTAATCGCCGAAGGTGATATTGCTCTACAAAAATTTTTGGAACAATATCCAGACGCTGATTCTCAACGTTTACGACAACTCATTCGAAAATCTCAGCTTGATCAAAAGAATAATAAGAAAACGGGCGGTGAGACGGAATTATTTCGATATTTGCGGGATGTGATTGAGACATAAAAAATAGCTTTATATTTTCTATTGCTTTTCTCTACTCAATGTAAGGGCGAACCTATGTGTTCGCCCTTACCAAACTTCGTGCTAGCGCCGCTGGGCGAACACATAGGTTCGCCCCTACATGGAGTAGAAAGCCGGGCAAGAGCCCAGGACACTTACCCATGGTTCGTACCACCCACCGTCAACGCATCAATTAACAAAGTCGGCTGGCCAACGCCTACAGGAACACTTTGTCCTTCTTTACCACACACACCAATTCCTGAATCCAGTTGTAAATCATTGCCAACCATAGACACTCTAGTTAACACATCAGGCCCATTACCAATCAAGGTCGCACCTTTGACAGGCACCGTAATTTTTCCATTTTCGATGAGATACGCCTCACTTGCTGAGAAAACAAATTTGCCTGAGGTAATATCAACTTGTCCACCGCCAAAGTTTACGGCATAAATTCCTTTTTTGACCGAAGCAATAATTTCTTCAGGTGTGGACTCACCGGGTAACATATAAGTATTGGTCATGCGCGGCATTGGAGTGTGCGCATAAGATTCACGTCTTCCATTGCCTGTTGACTCCATTCCCATTAAACGTGCATTTCGTTTATCTTGAATGTAATTACGCAATACGCCTTTTTCAATTAGCACAGTACGTTGCGTTGGAACGCCTTCATCATCCACATTTAATGATCCACGACGATTCGCTAAGGTACCATCATCTACAACGGTACATAATGGCGATGCAACCATCTGACCTAATCTGCCACTAAACACAGATGTACCCTTGCGATTGAAATCACCTTCTAAACCATGACCCACTGCCTCATGCAGTAACACACCTGGCCAACCTGGGCCCAGCACAACCGGCATCGTACCCGCCGGTGCTTCAATTGCATCTAAATTAACAAGGGCCTGACGAACAGCTTCGCGCGCATAACTCAGTGCAAGATCATTTTCAGTAAAATACAAATAATCAAAACGTCCACCTCCACCCGCATAACCTTGCTCACGACGACCATCTTGTTCAACAACCACACTCACATTCAGTCGGACTAGAGGTCGCACATCCGCAGCGAGATGCCCATCACTCGCCATGACTAAAACAGTTTCATACTCCGCCGCCAAGCTTACATTGACTTGAATAACACGTGGATCTTGTTGGCGAGTATAAGCATCGACGCGCTGTAGTAAGGCGATTTTTTCATTTTCGTTAAGAGAATTCAGTGGATTAACCGGCAAATATAATTCATGACCGGTTGTCCATTTCCAGGTTTTAATCGCTTGATGTCCACCTTGTTTACTAATACTACGCGCTGCGTGTGCTGCCTGATCCAGTGCTGGCATTAAAATATCATCGGAATAGGCAAATCCAGTTTTCTCACCGCTCATCGCGCGGACACCTACACCACGGTCAATATTATAACTACCACCTTTTATAATTCCATCTTCTAAAACCCAAGTCTCAGAGTACGTAGATTGAAAATATAAATCAGCATTATCAACTGTGTTGCCTAAAACACTACTTAAGACATTTTGTAATTGATTATCAGTAATACCCGCTGGCTCTAACAAGTCACGCCGAGCAATTTCTAGAAAATTATTCATATTTTTCACCTAGTGATTTCTGATTTATTAGATTCGCTAAAAATTGTTTTCATTAAAATTGCGGTCAACACTAAACTGGATGCCGTAATAATCAGCGGTGTTTCGGGACTAAAATTTGAAAGTAATCCAACTAACAAACCATTTACGCCAAATGCAAATGCCATAATGGCCCCAGTGATTCCCATTACCCAACCTTGTGAATCAGCATCCACTTGGTTAGAAAATAAAGTAAGAATCGTTGAATACGCTAGTGACATTGCACTGCCTACAATAAAAGCATAAAACCAAACATAAATTTGACTAGGCGCTGTTATCGTTAAAACAGTGGCTAATGCCACAATCAAACAACTGCCGATCACACATCGTTGAAGTGAAAATCGTTTCGTAAATATATCCACTAAAAACCCTGTACCCACACCAAAACCCATTCCCAGAACACCCATATAAAAACCATTTTCTAGTGGTGTGAAATGAAAAACACGTAACATATACATTGAGATAAACGAATAAAATCCACTCCAGCCAAAAATCATTACTAACAAGATAATGGATAGTTCGCGGATTTTGACATCTTTAAAGGCTTGGGCAAAAATACTAATCGCATGATAAAGTTTAAAATGAATTTTATGGACATGAAAAAAAGTTTCGTGAAAAAGATAATATAACAACAAAGCATTGAGTAAAGAGATGCCCGCCGCAAAATAAAATGGCATCGCATAATTAAACCAAGAAACCAGCTGAGAATCAGACAACAATCCTCCGACCATGGGCCCGAAAACAAAACCCAGTGATGTGAAAAATAAAATCAAACCTAAATTCCGTGCCTTGTGTTCTGGCTCACTGATATCAACAATGGCAGCTTGTGCGATAGACTGACTACCTGCGGTAAAACCTGCGATAATACGTCCGAACAGCAATACAACGTAACTTTTCAACAATACGGCTAAAGCTGAAATGGTATAACCTACCACAGCGCCTAATAAACAAATCATCAAGGATTTTTTACGACCAATCTGATCAGACATATCTCCCAGAAAGGCAGCGCCGAAAAACCAGCAAAACATAAACACACTAATTGTTAATCCATAAACGAGATTGCGCATATTTTCGCTCAACGCCGCGCCAATAAAATGCGCATTGGGATCAAATACCAACGCATTTAAAATGGGAAACACCAATCCTAGTCCCATGCTGTCAATAAATAGGACTAAAAATAAAGGTGAGGCTGCTAAAAAAAAATTTTGTGGTTTAGAAGCGTTTTGCATAGAAATACCACTATGTAAAAAATTAAAGTACGTAATTATATAACGATGGCCAACTAGAAACCAAACAAACTTTCTAGTCATTTCTAAATCTTGCCTTTCCTGAGCAAATACCCTACGATCAAACTGTAGAAACGGATGATTTTACATTGACTAGCTTAAGGAAAAACGGTTATGAGAATATCATATCTGCTGGTAGTAATGGCAAGCCTTGCGCTTTCAGGTTGTTCATCGATTAAAGCTGTACAACCCACCAATACACAAACCCATAATCCGACCAAAAACACCTCTGCTATTCCTCAGCCTAAGAAAAATCCAATTGAAGTTTCTTTTTATACCAACGGAGAGAATCCTAGTAATCCTTACACGGTCGTTGGAAATACCACTATTTCCAAATACAACGCCGTAGGGATTAAACGTCAAACAGCCACGATTCACGATGCGATGCGCTCAGCTGCAGCATCGATGGGTGGTGATGCTATTATTAACATCAAACGTAATAGCAATGCTGTAACGGGCACAGTGATTATGTATCAACAGTCAAAACTTGCGGTTTAAATTTATTTCTAGCCTCTACGAAAAATTTTTGTAGGGGCGAACCTATGTGTTCGTCCAGCGGCCTAAATATGCAACATTATTTCTTCGATAGAGAGGGCGAACACACAGGTTCGCCCCTACCGTATTTTTAACGCAGCGGATTCCCAGAAGAATGATTCCCTTTCAAATAAATTTCATGATGGGGATACGGTGGCTGGATACCATGTTTCTCAAATGCATCCCAAATCGCCATCAAGACTTCTGACCGTAAACCAACACGCGACTTGACCTGACGTAAATTAATATAATAACGAACTTCAAATTCAACTAAACCTTCTGCCAATTCTTTGAGAAACACTTCCGGTGCCGGCTCAGTCAACACGTCTTTGTGATGATCTAATACTTGATGAATGAGAACTTGCACATCATGCGGATTATCATGACGATTAATCTTGATTGAAATAACCGTACGCACAATATTGTCTTTTGCATTCCAGTTTGTAAATGATTTACTAAAAATCTCAGCATTAGGCACCATCACTTCCATATGGTCCCACGTGCGAATCGTGACAGCGCGTCCACCGATATGATTAACTTCGCCTTCATAGCCATTAATACTGATCGTATCACCAACACGCAACGGACGTTCAAGCAATAATAAAAATCCACAGGCAAAATTGTTGACTAAGTCCCGCAATCCCAAACCGACACCAAAAGCAAATGCCGTTGCCACAAAGGTTAACGCTCGAAAATCAATACCCAGTAATTTTAAACAGACAAAAACGCCAATCACAATCATGGCATATTGACTCAAAATCGCGATGCTATTGCGCAATCCCAAATCTTTGGTTCTCGACAACAATAATCGATAAACAAATTCACGCGTCCAACGCGCCGCCCAATAAAGCAAAGAAATAATAACCGTCAACTCAATAATATTTTGCGTAGTAATTGTTGTGTTAAGCACATTAGCCAACTGATAGTGCAGCAATTTATTTAAGCGCTCAACAACAGGTGACTGCTGATCCCAACCATACAATAAGAACAATACAACCCACGCCGTCAAAAATAACATGATTCGCAATACACGATCGATAGGTTTAAGAAATGCTTCAGTCCATAACCAACCATTCGTGACATGACGAATCAAAAGTTTTGAAACCAATTCCATTCCTTCATGCAATAAACCTCTTATGATCAGATAGCCGACTAGCACCAAAATAAAAATACTTTCATACCAAGAAATCGTCTGAATAAGATTCACAAAACCAAACAATCCAATGGCTGAATTGACTAACAATATCAGTGGTATCAATAAGCCGAGCAAGCGCACAACACGTTTCAAATAAGTGCGTCTATCGTCGATATAGGGCAAAATCACTCCCGGTACGACCTCCCATTGTCGCAACAAGAAAATAGAGGCAATTAATAAAAATAATAAAAATAAACGATCAAACAAATCTTTGACTTCATAAATCACTGGCAACTGATGCATAAAAACAGACAACGCCGTGACGATACCGCCTACCAAAAAAATCCATTTTAATTGATGATACACTTTCACATCATGCCCAGCCCGATCATGGACTGTTTCCACTAAGCATAAACGTGCCATCATAATAATCACTTTAAAAAACAACCACACTAACGCTATATAAATTAAGATAATAAAATGCTGTGTCGGCACATTAATAATATTAAAAAACCAATAGAAGTTACCAATAACAGCTATATCGATCAAATTACGATGTATTAATTTGATGCCCAGCCATTTCAAATTAATATGACCAAATTCATGATCTGGAATACGAGCGACTCGATTCCTTAAAAAATAACTGAACGCCACACATGAAAATACCCAAATAATTTCCAATACCAATAAAAGTAGCCACGCCGATAATGTCAGATCTACTAATGCTTTTAACACCGAGATACTCAGACTCTTAAATACTTGAAAGGTTAAACTGGGAACTAATAAAATTTCACCACCCAAATCCAACCAAGGTTGCAAACCAAATCCTGGCAACCCTTGACGTGCTGACAACTCTTGTTGCAATGCATGCTCGAGCGAGCTTCGAAATGCAACCAAACTCTGATTCAAACTGACGACATTCACAAGCGCCGTTTGGTATTGATTTTCTAAGTTTGTAAATTCGGTTTGATTAGCAGGAGACATTTGCTTAGCTTGCAAAAGATACGTTGTACGCTTTGCTAAAATATCTGCACGTCCTTTTAACAACTGATTGACTCGAACTAACTGTTTACCCAATGCCTGTGCTTGATCACTAGCTTTATTAAGCAAAGTGATAGATCCGCCATGAGAAATCGAAACCTTGAGTTGTTGAATCTGCTCTTTGTACCGTGCAATTAACATTTGTAAATAGGTGAAATTTATATTTTCATTACTATAGAAAATTTCGTTTTGCAATTTATCATAGGCAGCAGTGTCTTGTTTATTACTATTTTCAAGCTTAGTAAGCTCTGCGTGCAAAGTGTTTAAATGTTGCAACCAAACACTTTGCTGCTGTTCAAAGCCAAGCTCAGACTTCGCCTGCCGTTCCTTCAACGTAGTAATGGTTTGTGATTTTAATAATGATTCAATCCGCGCATATTTATCACGATAAAGTTGAAGCATTTCTTGTGCGTAGGTTTGTAGCTGCAACAAATAATTTGCGCGGTCTTTTTCGAGTGTTAATAAATTCGTTTGATGATCTAAATCACTGTGCAAATGCTCAAGATCAGGCGATCCAGCGTGCGAAATTTTTAACCCGAACACATTAAACACATTTAATTGATTTTGCAATTCTTGCACGTCTTTTTCAAGTCGGCTGACAGCTTGCTGGCATTCCGTCAATTCAATATTGATGCTGTCGAGGTTTGATTTTGCAACTGCAATATCTAATGTGGTTTGAGCAAGCATTTGTCGATTCACATGATCTGCAGTCAACGTATTTAACAATTTGTCCCGTTGACTTTGCAAACTCTTAAATTCAAGTTGTGCTTGTGCAATACGATTTTTTAACAAGTCAATTTGCTGTGAAACCAGCTTAGTTTTATCGAAATAAAAAGCATTATCAGGCTGAAGAGTGTCCTCTGCCCAAGCCGTCGTATTCAATAACAACACGCAAGCGACTATTGAAAAAATAATTTTGAAATTAAGCAATCGCTTCAGCATTAAAAACCACCCTTGTCCGCATCAGTGCTAACAAAATAATCGCAGGAAAACAAATGATAAATGTCCAACCAAAGAAACTCGTCCAGCCCAGATGCTTCACCATTATCGCAGCCACCGGCCCTAAAAGAACACGCCCCACGGCTGCGAGCGCTGATAAACAAGCAAACTGTGTTGCGCTGTATTTCTGGTTACATAATGCCGTTAAAAAAACAACGAGTGCTGTAGTGCTCATCCCAGTACAAAAATGTTCAATAAACATCGCCGACGTCATGACCGCATAATTTTTGCCAACCACTGCAAGCAACATAAAGCCTAAATTTGAAAACGCTTGCGCAATCCCGAAATACAGTAAGGCTCGAAACAAACCCAACCGTCCTAATAAAGCACCACCGGCAAACGTACCTAAAATAGTCGCACTAAAACCAATAATTTTATACGCCACGCCCACTTCTGTTAATGAAAAACCTAATCCACGTAATAAAAATGCGCTCATTAATTGCAATGCTAATGCATCACCAAATTTATATAAGAGAACAAACAATAGAATTGCGACGATAGCTTCACGCCGAAATAAATCTTTAAACGGTTCAATGATTGCTAATTTAAACGTTTTTGGTGGTTGAATATGATTAGGAATATCTGGAGAAAAATAAGTAACTATTAACGACAACCCCATCAGACACGCCATCAACTCATACGTCAAACGCCAACCAATATGATCCGCCAGAATTAACGCCATCCCACCAGACAGAACAATCGCAATCCGCGCTGCAAAAATAAAAAAGGCAGAACCCGTTCCACGTTCATTTGGTAAGAGTGTATCGGTACGATACGCATCGATTGCAATATCTTGTGACGCAGACAAAAACGCAATCATGATGGCCATGATACCCATCCAGCCAGCTTGAATTTTTGGCTCAAGATTAGCAAAGATAAACAGCATAAGGCAAAGCCCCAATTGCGTGAGCCCAATCCAACCCCGTCGCCTGCCCCACAATGGCGGGACAAATCTATCTATCACCGGCGACCAGAGAAATTTCCAAATATAGGGCAGTCCAACCAAAGAAAGCGCCCCAATCGCTTGCAAGCTAATCCCTGATTGTGTGAACCACGCTTGCAAGGTAGAGTTGGTTAATGCCAACGGTAAACCTGATGAAAATCCCAAAAGAGTGATTGCCAGGATGCGAGGGTTTTGAAAAATTGTCTGTCCGCGCATAAAAACCTCGGAATGATATATTCTCTCACTAATAGCTTTTATGAGCTGTCATCCTGAACGTAATGAAGGATCTCGATTGTTCAGGATGACAGCGCATTAGCGAAAGCTTGTAGAGTCTTAAAAATTGCGTAATTTTAGCATTAATTTGTAGAATTACCTAGTGAATGAGCTTTAAAATAGCGCATGAATTGATACCCTTAACAACTCTAAATGGAAAACAACATACTCATGACAATCAGCGTATTTAATTTATTTTCAATTGGCATCGGCCCCTCCAGTTCACACACTGTTGGACCGATGAAAGCCGCCCGAGAATTTGTCGTACAACTTGATAAAAATCAATTACTCACTCAAACCAAAAGAGTGAAAGTCGAGTTATTCGGTTCGCTTGCATTTACGGGCAAAGGCCATGGGACAGATGTTGCAATCTTACTAGGTTTAGAAGGTAATGCGCCTGATACCGTCAATCCTGATATCATCAGACCACGCGCACAAGAAATTATTACTCAGCAACAAATTCATTTACTGGCTAAACAGAATGTTGCCTTTCACTTAAATACCGATTTTGAATTTAATCTTAAAGATTTGTTACCCGCCCATACCAATGGCATGCGGTTTAGTGCTTACGATCAAAATGATCATATTATTTCATCTAAGGTTTATTACTCGATTGGTGGCGGTTTTATTATCGATGAACAGCAAGCTTCAATGACGCCAACGATCAAAGATGATTCTGTTCCCTATCCTTTTTCTACCACTAAAGAATTGCTCGAGCATTGCGAAAAAAGCCATCTCAGCATAAGAGAAGTCATGCTCGCCAATGAATCCAGCATACGTCCCGCGGCCGAAGTTATTGCAAGGATTATGCAAATTTCAGAAGTCATGCGCGACTGCATTGATAAAGGCTGCGGCACCGCTG
>JBDTIZ010000294.1:0-12310 GCA_039936115.1 Gammaproteobacteria bacterium | reverse complement strand
AGACCTTGATCTATTAGCAGCAAAAATGAACCGGTGCCCTCGAAAATGTTTGGGGTACAAAACGCCTCAAGAAGTGTTTATACAGCAGTACAAAAATGACTGTCGCATTTGGGACTAAAATCCGCCCAATGGCAAAACTTGTAACTTACTGAATAAATTGGCGCTCCCTGCGGAATTCGAATCCGCGTTACCGCCGTGAGAGGGCGACGTCCTAGGCCACTAGACGAAGGGAGCAAAGACGCTTTCTTGGAAAAAGACAAGTGTGGTATTATACGCAAAAATTTTGGTAAGTTAATCAAACTAATCGTTATTAGTGATGTTTTGAGGATCAAGAAAATTATTAAGCTGTTAAAAGGTTTTCTCCAGCGTCTTAAGAAAGAGCAGCCTTCTGCCCATAAAAGAATTCAACCCACCATTATCCCGCGTAAAGATCACACTATTTCTCGCGATAATATCAATCGTAATGCACTGAAAGTGCTCTACCGGTTGAATAGCGGTGGATATGGAGGTTTTTTAGTGGGTGGTTGTGTGCGCGACTTGTTATTAGGACGCCGGCCTAAGGATTTTGATATTGCGACGGATGCGCGGCCTGAAGATGTGCGCAAGCTTTTCAAAAATTGTCGGCTTATCGGTAAACGGTTTCGCCTTGCACATATCGTGTTCGGGAAAGAGATTATCGAAGTGGCCACGTTTCGCACACATCACGAAAAAGCGCCCGAACATCACGCTAAAATGCATGAAGGTATGATTATTCGCGATAACGTGTACGGCGATATTGAAGATGATGTCTGGCGACGTGATTTCACTATTAATTCGCTTTATTACAATATTGCTGATTTTTCCGTGGTGGATTACACCAACGGCATGCAAGACATTAAAGACAAAATGTTACGCATGATTGGGGATCCCGATCAGCGCTTCCATGAAGATCCTGTACGATTGCTACGCGCCGTAAGGTTTATGGGTAAATTGGATATTAGCATCAGCCCGGAAACAGAAGCACCGCTGACTCAACTCAGTCATTTGATCCAAAATGTCTCATCAGCACGATTGTTCCAAGAAGTGTTAAAACTTTTTCAAGAAGGCGCGACCGCACCGACGTTTAAGTTATTGCAAAAATATCGCTTACTTGAGCAATTGTTTCCTCAAACTGTCGCTTGCTTAAATCAACCCGAAACTGAAAAATTATTGGAAGAAGCACTGACTAATACTGATCAGCGCATCCAAGAAGGCAAAACTGTTTCGCCGGCGTTTTTATTAGCAGTGTTATTGTGGCATCCAGTGATGCGTTATGTCGCGCAAATTCAAACCGAAGAATTACCGCCTTATATTGCAATTGAAAAAGCAATGCAGCATGTAATAAAACTTCAAACTAAACAATTAGCGATTCCACGCACGCTGCTGGTTTCGATTCGTGAAATTTGTTTGTTGCAACATCATTTTTTACATCGTCACGGTTCAAGACCTCATCGCACATTAGAACATCCGCGGTTTCGTGCTGCATATGATTTATTGTTATTACGTATCAAAGCAGGCGAACCAGTTGGTGAAATTGGTGACTGGTGGACTCAGTTTAGTGAGGGTGATACGGCGCAACGTGAAAAATTGTTGAAAGAATCAGGGAAATTGCCACATCGCAGGAAGCACCGGTCGAGAAAATTTAGAAAAAAACAGGTTCCGGAAATGCCTAAAGAATAACCGCACACTGCAACTCAAAAAGAAGCCGGGGAGAAATTTACATAGACTTCCCTGGTTGTATGGCTTTGGGCGGCTCGAATTTTTCAAGATTTTCCTTAAAACGTTTTTCAAATTCCTCTTGCGTTGGGGGAGCTGGAATATCTATAAAATGATTGACCCTTTCTACACGCCAAGTAAACGAAAAATTTTTAGCGCTATGAATAATGTCTTCAGATATTTTACAATGAAATGATTCTTCTAATGTGATCTTTAATGCCCCAATTTCTGGCTTAAAAGAGCCGGAATCCGTATATATCTTGCTATGTCTTTTATTTGTTTTTGATAAAAATCCTCTCGAAAATATTTTATATAAAGTTGATCTACATCATCTTCTTCTAATAAAATTTTTTGTGCCAGATATTGAGGGGAGTATTTAGGATAAGTTTTTAAACCAACGATTTCTTTATCAACCTCATTTTCAAAACCCAAAATAACATAAGGATTTTCCTTACTTTCAATAGGTTTTTTAAAGCTTTTACGAGCTCAGGGTCTTCTAAATTCTCTCGACTTTTTTTAAAATGACTCTACTCTAAGAATAAATATACTTTTATTTTATTATAGCCTACATCTAGATGGGTAAGGATTATTAGTATTTACAGAGATTTATTGAAAATTAATTAGTAAAGCTCATCCCACAAAGCAAAAAAATTCGGACAAGTCTTTGAGACACATTCCGCTCCCTCAATTTCAACGCCAGGGACACACAAACCAATAATGGAAAAAGCCATCGCAATTCTGTGATCTTGATTCGAATCAATTTTGCCGCCGACTGGCTCGCTAGGATAAACCTTAATCCAATCAGGCCCTTCTTCCACTTTGATTTTTAATTTTTCTAACTCTTGTCGCATCACACTAATGCGATTGGATTCTTGTAATCGCGTATGGCCGATATTCGTAATCGTCGTTGGGGTTTTGGCAAAAGAAGCAATGGCAGCAACTGTCATAAACGTGTCTGAACAATCACGCATATCAACACTAACACCTTTTAGCTCAAGCGGACCTTTCACCGTTAAGCCCGTTAAATTTTCGATTACCTCGCAACCCATTTTTTCTAAGATTGCTAAAAATTTAATATCGCCCTGGTGGGTTTTTTTCGAATTGACAGGCTGTATCGTTACCCGCCCTTTTGTCACTGCGGCTGCCGCAAAAAAATATGAAGCGGTTGTCAAATCAGGTTCTACAACATAATCACGCGCGACATAACGTTGCGGTGTGGGCACTGAAAAAAGACCTTGATGCAGACGTCTCACGACCACGCCAAATTCCGCCATCATGGCACAAGTCATATCCACAAATGCGCGGCCAACTAAATCATGCGCCAGAACTGTAGCCGGCGTTTTGGCATAAGGTAATGCCATCAATAAAGCAGAGACAAACTGGCCTGTTTCCGAGCCGTCAATTTCAATTTCATCGCCTTTCAAACCATCTGTCCCTTGAAGCATAAAAGGCATTCGAGTCGCGTTTTTCGGCAGAACAGATGCGCCTTGCATGCAAAGCACCCTGAGTAGCAACTCAATGGGACGGCTGCGCAATTGTTCAGAGCCATCAAACGAATAACTGCCCGGCGATGAAGCACATGCCGCCAATAAAAATCGAGCAACGGTTCCAGCATCTGCACACCAGAGTGCCGCCGCACGTTTTGGAAAACGACCGCCGCAGCCGCCTACAACACAATACTGCGCCGTTTTATCCAGCTGGATCATGACCCCTAGCTGACGTAACGCTTCGATAAATGCAAGCGTATCCTCGCTGATCAAGATCTGCGTAATTTCTGAAACACCATCCGCCAACGCCGCCAGCAATAAAGCGCGATTGGTAATGCTTTTTGAACCGGGGATAGAGACTCGCGCCTGAATGGGGTTTTTTGTCGTGCGAATTGATCGCTTCATTGCGCAATTTATCCTAAAATCTATCTTTTAAGAGTATAGCAATTTTTTTTGAAGGGTGAAGCATGAAAAAAAATAATTTAGATCTTACAGCAGTGCGCGCGCTTCACACGCAAGGAGAGCTTGATCAGGCAGAAAAAGGCTATTTAGCTATTTTGCGAAAAAATCCACGCGACATTTCGGCACTGCATTCGTTGGCAATTCTGTATGCGCAACAAGCAAAATTTGCCGATGCTGTTCATTACCTACAGATCGCGATGGAATTTCAGCCCAATGACCCTACTTTGCAACTTCATCTTGCCAACTCATTAAAAATTCAAGGCGATTATGCCCAAGCAGAAGCTATTCTAAAAAAGACGATACAAAACCACCCTGACTATGTGCCGGCTTTAAATAATTTAGGAACTGTTTATTACGCGCAAGAGAAATTAACCGACGCCATCCAGTTATTTCAACATACTCTTGAAAAAAAACCGGATTTTGTCGATGCTTATTACAATCTAGGTTTAGCATTCGCCAAACAAGAAAAATTAACTGCAGCTGAAAAAACTTATCAAACACTACTAACGCTCTCACCTGATCATTTTGCTGCGCGATTTCATCTTGCCTGCATCTTAATGCGCCAAGATAAAATCACTGAAGCGTTAAATCATTTTATCGCTATTGAAGCAACACATCCGCATCATTTTGAAACGCAATCTAACCTCGCGACCTGTTATTTAAAAAAAGGCGCTTTAAACGAAGCAAAATTACATTATGCAAAAGCATTAGCGCTTATGCCAGACGCACAAATATTATTTAATCTTGGCGTCATTAATATGCAGCAAGGCAATATTGACAATGCAATTCAACATTATCAACAAACAGTTCAATTAGATCCGGATTCTTTTGCGGCACATAATAATTTAGGAGTTGCATTTCTCGCTAAACAACATGTTGCATTTGCATTAGAACATTTTAAAGAAGCTTCACGTTTGCAGCCAGAAAATGCAGCGATTGTTTACACGATAAACATGCTCTCACAAAACAAACGATTATTAGCCGCGCCGCCTGATTATGTGCGCTCTTTATTTGATGCGTATGCAGATCATTATGAACCGCATTTATTAAGCGCGCTTGATTACAAAATTCCAGAGCAATTATTTCATGCGATTAATACTATTAAAACCATGTCGCCGCAATCACTTGATATCTTAGATTTAGGTTGTGGGACAGGATTATGTGGCGCACTCTTTAAACCTTTTGCAAAATCGTTGGTTGGCGTTGATCTATCAGAAAAAATGTTACACGTTGCGGCTGAAAAAAATATTTATACAGCTTTACATGCTAGTGAGCTTAATACTTTTTTAGCCGACAAAAACGCTGCGTATAATTTAATTTTGGCAGGCGATGTTTTGGTATATTTGGGTGATTTGGAATTATTATTTAAACAAATTAGTCATGCGTTGCGGGCGCACGGTTTATTTGCGTTTAATACGGAAATTTGTGCGGAAGGTGATTATCGTATGAATCAGTCCGGTCGTTTTTCACATCAAAAAAATTATCTAGACCCAATGATTCAAAAAAATAATTTAACGATTGTTTATTACCAGAATGTTATGACTCGCATGCAAAACAATGAACCTGTGCATGGCCATTTATATGTTTTAGAGCGTTAGACACCCGCCACAACCTGGTGCAACGTTGCAATTTGTGATAAATTTTGTCTACTCATTTCCTTGGTATAAAAGGATGTTATGAAACGTTATTGCCTGTTTTTGATTATCCTAATTGGCATGGTCATACTTGGCGGCTGTACTAGCAGCAACACCAATTCCTTACGTATTAATAATAATTTGCTCAGAGAAACATGGATGTCACAAATGAATCGTGACCCAAGTCTCTGGACGAGAACAGGTGATCGATGGTTTTTTTCTGGTGAACCCAATCAAACTGAACGTGATGCAATCGCTGCTGGCAATGATCAAGCAATGACAGTGCAAGCCGTCAAAGTACCGCAATTTACCAATATTAATATAATCGGTAGTTTTCAGGTTCAAATCGCCGGCGAACAAGATCAAAATAGTGTTTATATTGTTGGACCTAATAGTCTGACACGTCAGGCAGGAGTTGAAGTCTCAGGCAACACGCTGACTATTCGTCAAATTCGAATTGGCGATACCTGCTGTGAAAACCTTAATGCTGTCATCGTTCGTATCGGCATTCATAACTTACGTTGTTTAAACGTTGAGGGTGTTGCTCATGTTGAAGGACGTAATATTCTTAGCGATAGATTAACCGTTGAATCATCGAACAACGGGGATATTTTGCTGGCTGGTTTCATCAATTTACGTAAAGTGAATAATAACGGCGCGGGCACTATTTCAATTATCGGTGCGCGTGCGCCGAATGTTATTGTCAATGCATACGGCAGCGGTACTGTTAATATCAGCGGTCGTGTTGGTGTCAATCGAATTAATCACTTTGGTTCGGGCGAAGTGAATATTATTGGTGCGGATACAAATGCATTGGCAATCAATAGTGGTGGCAATGGTTTGACGTCGGTGCTGGGTTGTGTCGGATTGAGAAACGTGACGGCTGTTGATTACAGCCATGTTTTTGTTCAATGCGTGAGAACGAATATTGTATCGGTTCTTGCAAAGAATTGCGCTGAAGTGGGACTTTCAGGTTATGCAACCAATGCGGATATTACCTTGATGGATGGAGCACGCTTTTATGGAGGGTCTTTGCGCGCGGGTAGTGTTTATATAAAAACATTTGGTGACTCGCATGCGAATATTGCAGCGAATGGAAAAATCTTTATTGCTGCAAACGATCAGAGCAGTATTTATTATTATGGATCGACAAAAATCGCTTCGACTTTTACTACGAGCAACTCAAGTGTAATACCTGTTTGGCCGGATAACAATTCATGGCCTGCATCGCCGGTAGTCAATAGAGAAAATCAGCAGCAGTATTTGACTAAGACACAGCAGACGTATGGAAACTAAATGGTATGATCTTCGCTAAACACTAGAATTAGAAAAAACTGAGTCGGCAACAGACTAGATTGCCGACCCAACATTATTATTATTTTTTCACATTATCTTTAATAGTAATATTGACTGCATTGCTTCTACTTTTAAAAATCGTACCTCGATCAACTTGGATATCTGTCGCAAGCCAATAATAGCCGACTCCCGGAGTACCATACTTCTCTGTAGCAAAAGATGCATGAGCTATCTGTGCGATACCGCCAGCATCAAGTGTAATAGTGTCTTGCGATGTGGCTTTTTCAGTCCACTTACATATGGTCATCGCGTCTCCAAAGCAAGTTACTAGAGTTGTTGTGATGATATAGTTTTTAGAGACAGGGCTACGATTTGAAATTTGAACCATGACTTGGCCGCCAAGAGGTATATCCTCGCCGACAACACCTTGGACGTTTTCATAAAAAAGCCAATGCATTGGGTCTACAGTGTCTACATCTGCGTCAGCTGAAGTTTCTTGTGCTAGTTGCATATTATGAGCATTTATTTGCAGCTCAGGAATTTCTAGATTATCAGTTTCTTTAAATACCGCATGAAGATGCTTCCCTGTCGTCCATTCTTGATGACTAATTAATTTCCCATGAGTAATTTTCATTGCAAAACTATTTGCGCTGAGAATCGAAGTTAAGACAAAGCCTAGCAGTAATTTCCGTTTCATTTATTTCTCCATGATTTAGTGACGAGGCTCAAATATATATAAAGATTTGCTCTACTTCTAGGGGCTCTGACAACTGCCGTCGTATCGGCGTTGTTGCAGACTTTTTTGATTTTGTAGGGGCGAACCTGTGTGTTCGCCCTGTGGCCTAAATATGCAACATTATTTCTTCGATAGAGAGGGCGAACACATAGGTTCGCCCCTACAAAAGCAAAAAAATCTGACAACGCCCATCGTAACTTGACCGTTATGAATTACAAAAGCAATGCAGAAACAGTTCCTATTTTTTTAAATCTGTTCCAACACTTTCACGTGCTCTTTAGTCAACGCTAAATCCAACGCCATACCCAATTGGCCTAACGCATTCTTTAACACTGATTGTTGCTGACTATAATCCTTATATCCCGACACATGAAATTCATCATGTAATACATTCGTCAAATTACCCAGCGCATCCACCAAACCCAGTTTTAATGCGGTTTCACCCGACCAAAAATCGCCGGTGAATAAATTATCCGGATTGCCATGCAACTTACCTTGTCGGCCAAGCTGAACCGCCTGTTGGAAATTACTGTGAATTTCGCCAATGACTTGGCGAATTTTAATTGCATCTTCATTAGTTTGCGGCAAGAAAGGATCGAGACGGTCTTTGTTTGCGCCCGATGCAAACACACGACGCTCAACACCGATTTTTTTAATTAAATCAGGAAAACCGAACTCTTTCATGATGACGCCGATTGAACCGGTAATTGTGTTGGGATTGACATAAATTTTATCGGCAGCAACAGCAACGTAATAAGCACCCGATGCCATAGTATCTTCACCCACAACAATGACTTTTTTGTGATATTGTTTTTTAAACTCTATGATCGCATCGTGAATAATTGCCGCTTGCACCGGTGTACCGCCACCGGAATTGATATCTAACACCACACCTTTAGCTCGCTTATCCTTGAAAGCCTCTTTCAATAATGGCAGCACATTTTCGGCAGAAAAATCTTCGCCAGGCCCAATCGACCCACGCAGTCGAATTAAAGCAACATAACCTTTATCCGCGTCATCTGACATAGTCGGTGCGCTCGCTTGTGAAAAAACCAAAAGCGTGATACCTATCAGTAATGCGATAACGACAAAAAATCGAATATTTTTCCAGCGCCTTTCGGACCGTTTTTCTTTAATTAAGTCGCGCACGAGTTCAGTTGTTATTTCATTATTATTCAATGGTTGGTTTTGCATGGTTATTCGTCCTGGCTTATTTGAGCTATTCATTTTTAGCTGCTCAATTTAACCTGTTTAAGGTCATTATCGCAACAAGCGTCAGGTTTTTTTTTGTTTGTCTCCATTTATTCGTTATAATACTGTCACACCTTAAAAAGATGAGAACCCTATGCCCTGGTTAATAAATGCGACACAACTTGATAAATTTCGCAAAAGCCAAAAATCCGTCATGATTTTGGATGCCAGCTGGCATTTACCCGCGACAGATCGAAATGCCAAGCAGGAATTTCTGGATAAACATATTATTGATGCGCATTTTTTTGATTTGAATCTGTTTCATGATACTCAAACAGACATTCCTAACACCTTGATTACAGATGAGCCCCTCATCAATGAAAAACTTAGCGCTTTAGGCATTCGTGATGATTACAAAATTATTATTTACGATAACAGCGACTTGCATTCCGCTTGCCGAGCTCTCTGGATGTTTAGAATTTTCGGACACAATCCACATCAACTTTATATCTTGGATGGTGGGTTGCCAGCATGGGAAAAATACGGTGGCAAGTTAGCGTCGGGCGAAACATCTGTCAGTACGAAACCGTA
Organism: Gammaproteobacteria bacterium; assembly: GCA_039936115.1. Classification (GTDB taxonomy): domain Bacteria; phylum Pseudomonadota; class Gammaproteobacteria; order DSM-16500; family DSM-16500; genus DATIJJ01. Next base: position 3,179 of record JBDTIZ010000294.1, on the reverse strand, counting down.
TACCGCCTCTTTACAACCTGCTTTACTTCGAGCATTAGATCAAATGAAAGCGAATGTAACGCATCCTGCGGAACAAGTCATAGATTTGCGGCATCCCGTCAGATTTGCAGGCGGCGCTGATCCGCGTGCTGATATGCGTGTTGGGCATATCCCGGGAAGTTTTTCATTTCCTTACATGACTTTTTTTGACAAAGAAGGGTGTTTTTCTCCGCTTGAAAAAATTCGTAAACAGTTATCGGATACGAGTGTTGATCTTACTGCACCCATCATCACCACTTGCGGATCAGGCATGACGGCGCCAATTTTAAATTTTGTTCTGGATCTAATGAATCATCCACAGCATGCGCTTTATGATGGCTCATGGTCGGAATGGGGTACGCAAAAACTTTATTCGGGTGAAAAAGATCTTGCTGAGAGGCCGGTTGAGACGTGTATTGATGGTTAATATCAGAATTTTCTGTACTTAGCCCTCTGATTTAAACCACACTGTCACCCCACCCCCACACTTGTTGCGGGGTGACAGTGTGGCTTAAAGTGCGGGGTGATAGGGGCTTAAAGTGTGAGGTAACAGCGGCTTGTCCGCGAAACGACTGCCCTAATTTATCACCGCAACGCCTGCCCCAATCTCACCAACAACTGTCTCATATCTTTCAACGAATAAATAAATTCCGCCGTGTAAACATATTCTTGACGTAAATCTATCAGCTCCAAACTCGCTGGAGCAATTTTGTAAAATTCTTTTTCTAAGGCAACAATATCAGCTTCAAGATCATTGACATCATGCGTTAATGTTTTTAATTCCAACACCGTAATTAACGAAGAAAAAAATGCATTTACATGCTCAACACAATCACGCATGGGTGATTCAATTTTTTCAATTAAGGGTTTTGAATAGGCATAGTGTGCCAGATGATGCAGCGCAAACAATACATCACTTAATTGTTCTAATGTCACCAAAAAAAATTGATACCCCACTTGCAAACTACTATTAAATCCGCGCACATAAACCCAATCAGGCAAATTTAATAATTGCGCTTCGATTAATGCATTTGATGAGGTTTTATCCGTGACTACTAAAAATTGACTCGCAATTGCTAAAAAATAATTTTGATAATTTTTAATTAAGGGGATCACCGCCTCACGAAACCCCGCGTCAGCTTGGCGCGGCAGCACGAGCAAATTGACTGCGATACCAATTGTCGTACCGATGATAACATCATGCATAATTTGATAAAGAAACATCATGGATGCAACAATCAATGCAGCAATGCTTGCCAAGATTAAAATGAGCGAAAACCGACGCATACCTTGGTAAAAAGAATTTCCAATCGGTGTCTGCATCACATACAGCGCGGTCAGTGGAATCAAAAAACAATCCGATGCTGCATAATAATAATTGATAATCATCGCCAGGATGAACGCGATTAATTCACTTAAGCGAAACCGGAATGTATTTTGTTTAAAGATATTTTTCATTTTATTAATCTTAAATAAAATTCTTCGACTTCATCACGAAATGCAATGAGGTTTTTCACGAAAAACAAAAAGACAATCGGTTCATAGGAAACGACCTGTAACGTACTCTGATAAATTTCTTCAAACTCAGCAATTGAAATTGAAAGCAAATTAATTTGCTCAATGACTGCGTCACTTTTTTTAGAAAATGATTTGTAATTTAATTCTCGCAATACCGCGCCCAAAAACTTAGCGACTTTTTTAATTTCTATTTCACATACTTCAAACGTCGCGTGATCTTTAACACGTAATTTTAAATTGTTCAGTGAAAAAATAATTTCATAAAGTGTTTCTAATGTGCTGAGTATTGATTGGTTTGATTCAGATTTGCGAATTTTTTTCATCACTTTGAATAAATGAATTCGGGCTTGATGAATTTGATTTTCGTAATGAAAGGAATTCGCAAAATAATCACCCTTGATGAAGCAAGCGAATACAATTTCTTGTAATTGATTTAATCTATAAAAATAGCGTGTTAACAAGCTGGATAATTCATTTTTTCTCGTAAATAACACGCTAAACTCCAAAGTTACCCACTAAACACCATGGGGTTTAATCCAACCCATATAATAGGCAACAAATAACAAACAGAACAATAATATCGATAAAACAATTCGCCAAGTCAGTGCCTTAACGACTTTAGTTGAGTCCGATGTGTTTTTTTCGTGGACCATATAATAAAGCGCGCTTCCTAAGCTATACATGATAATTATCAAAAAAAGCACAATAATAACTTTGACTAACATGCAAATCCCTCTTAAAATCAATTTTATCTAAATTAAAGAAGACAACGGAATGTCTAATTCAGCCACTTTTAGTGTATTCGGAAAACGGTATTATTTCACGCCCAAATTCACCTTAGTCACGATATTATTGATTGCAGTGCTGATTGGATTAGGCATCTGGCAATTAAATCAAGCTAAACATGTCGCAGAGGTATTTGAAGCGATAAACAAGCGTCTTTTGCTCGATCCCATTCAGGTAAACGATTTACAAAAAGACAATGACTGGCGTTTCTATCCCATTCAAATGAGGGGAACGTTTGATAACGAACATGAAATTTTTCTGAGCCATCGGTCATTCAAGGGTGAGCAAGGATATGAAGTGTTAACACCTTTTAAGCCGCATGATTCAGACATTCAAATTTTAGTGAATCGCGGGTGGATTCCGATGGAGAGTGATCCATCGAAGCTGCCTGACATTAAGCCGGTTAAAGAGAGCGTGTCTTTGTTTGGTGTTTTGGTGAAAACCGCTGTTTATTTTTCCCTGGGTTCTGACTTTGATGAAAACAATATTCACTGGCCTTTGCTAACAAAACGCATTAATACTGCTAAATTATCTGCATTGCTAAGCGCACCGTTGTTTGATTATGTTGTATTACTCAGTCCTAGCAGCCCATATGGTTATGAACGTGAATGGATAGAACTAACAACTACTCTTAATGCTGACAACAACAAAAACTATGCAATGGAATGGTTTGCGTTGGCGATTGCGGTGTTTTTGATTTTTATCTTTAGCAATATAGAGAGGGATCGGAGTTAGCCAGCTCTTGTAGGGGCAAACTCTGAGGGATCGACGCATATTTTTCTTTTTTACAAATCAAAACAGAAGCTAAGTTGACTGGATACCGCGGACAAGCCGCCGTCGTACCGCGGCTTGTCCGC
>JBDTIZ010000293.1:0-9589 GCA_039936115.1 Gammaproteobacteria bacterium | reverse complement strand
GTTTAATATCTATGCTGATTTACCGGATGCTAGTGCGCCTTCGCGGGAATGACAGGTTTTTTGTGCATCGATGTCCGCGGTCCAGCCAACTTGAGAGAATGAGAAACATATACATATATAGATATATAGATCCCTCAAGCCACAGATCCCATCTCACAAAAACATCCAATTAACACAGTATTAAACTAGCGAAGATCCTCAAATTGTCGTAGCATTTTTCCCTTTGCCACAATCAGGACTCTATCAATGGAACATATCGATCAAATTATTCATGCGAAATGGATTCTCTCAGACGCCCAACAAACAACGGTTTTAGATAATCACGCTTTAATCATCGACCAAGGCGTCATTAAAGCGATTATACCGAGCAAAGACGTGGCTGCACGTTACACTGCTAAAACCACAGAACATTTTTCAACTCACGCGATTATTCCCGGCTTAATCAATTCACACACGCATATTGCCATGAATTATTTTCGTGGTTTAGCTGATGATTTAGCATTGATGAATTGGTTGAACAATCATATTTGGCCTGCTGAAAAAAAATGGGTCAATCATGAATTTGTTTATGATGCCTCACTCTTTGCAATGGCCGAGATGATACGTGGTGGGACAACGTGTTTTAATGATATGTATTTCTTTTTGCCGGCGACTGCACAAGCGGCTGATATCGCAGGGATTCGTGCCAACATTGGTATTACTGTTCTTGAATTTCCAACGCAGTGGGCACAAACAGCAGACGAATATTTAACGCGCGGTATGGCGTTTTACGAAGAATACAAAAACCATCCTCGCATCACAGCGACGATGGCGCCCGGACATCCTTTCACAGTATCTGATGCATCCTTTGTTCGTATCAATGAATTGGCTGAAGAACATAATTTAAAAATCAATTTACATTTGCATGAAACGGCTGACGAAGTAAATCAATCGTTAGAGCAATTTAAAAAACGCCCAATTAAACGATTACACGATCTCGGTTTTATTTCACCCCGTTTAATTGCCGTTCACATGACGCAAATAAATGATGAAGATTTTGAGATTTTAGCATCCACTAAACCCAATATTGCGCATTGCCCGGAATCCAATATGAAATTGGCGAGTGGCGTTTGTCCGATTGAAAAATTACAAGCGATGGGCATCAATGTTGCATTAGGCACAGACGGCGCTGCCAGCAATAATGACTTAAATATGTTAGGCGAAATGCGCTCAGCGGCTTTTCTGGCAAAACTTTCGAATCGTAATCCAGAAATTTTATCCGCTGGTGAAACAATGAAACTTGCAACAATTAATGGTGCAAAAGCCCTGGGAATAGACCACATTACGGGATCTTTAACGATTGGCAAGGCAGCGGATTTTGCTGCTATCAATTTGGATGAAATTGAAACTCAACCGCTTTATCATCCGATTTCACAAATTGTCTATGCCGCATCTCGTCAACAGGTGACCGATGTTTGGGTGGCTGGAAAACAACTGCTTAAAAATCGTAAGCTCTTGACGCTGGATGAGAAAGAATTAATTGCTAAAGCGAAATATTGGGGTGAAAAAGTTAAATAAATATTGTGAACTAGCCATCTTTTGTAGGGGCGAACCTATGTGTTCGCCCTGCAGCCTAAATAGGTAAATGCTGCCTCTTTGATTAAAAGGGCAAACACATAGGTTCGCCCCTACAAAAGTCATTATTTTTAGTGAGTTTTTAGCACAATCCGCTATAATACGCGTCCTTAAACAGATCTAGCGCGCTTGCATACCGGCCGCAAATAGAGAAAGAAACTTACCTGGAGGCAATATGTCCGTAGAAAGAACGTTATCCATTATAAAGCCTGATGCTGTTGCAAAACGTGTTATCGGCGAAATCAACCACAGATTCGAGAAAGCCGGCTTAAAAATCGTTGCGTCCAAAATGATGCATTTAACTCAAAAACAAGCCCAAGAATTTTATGCGGTTCATCAAGAACGTCCTTTTTTCAAAGCATTAGTGAACTTCATGAGCTCAGGCCCTGTACTCGCTCAAGTATTAGAAGGCGAAAACGCAATTGCTTTAAATCGTCAAATCATGGGCGCGACCAATCCTAAAGAAGCAGCTGCCGGCACAATTCGTGCGGACTTTGCTGATTCTATCGATCATAACGCTGTCCATGGTTCTGATGCTGCGGATACTGCTGCAGAAGAAATTGCTTTCTTTTTCCGCCCAGAAGAAATTGTCACTTACGTTAAAGCCACTGAATTAGCTTAAATCATGACTGACCTCACCCAGACCGAAAACTGCAAAATTAACCTGCTTGGCCTTGATCGCAAGGCTATGGAGGCATTTTGTGTTAGCTTGGGTGAGAAGCCCTATCGTGCAACGCAAATTCTCAAATGGATTCATTTTCAAGGTACACAAGATATTCATGCCATGAGCAACATCAGCAAAACATTGCGTGAACAAATTGAGTCTATCGCCGAAATTCGTCCGCCTGAAGTCGCGTATGAAAATACCTGTGCAGACGGAACCCACAAATGGGTATTGCGATTAGCCGATGGCAATTGCATTGAAACTGTTTTCATACCTGAAAAAACCCGCGGGACACTATGTGTTTCATCCCAAGTGGGTTGCACATTAAATTGTGATTTTTGCTCGACAGGTAAACAAGGCTTTAATCGCAACCTAACAGCACATGAAATTATTGGCCAACTATGGGTTGCAGTGCGTGGTTTATCAGAAAATAAAGCACTTCATGATCATGCAATTACCAATGTTGTCATGATGGGCATGGGTGAACCTTTGTTGAATTTTGATAATGTCGTCAGTGCGATGAATATTATGCTGGATGATTTTGCTTATGGCCTATCTAAACGTCGCGTAACATTAAGCACTGCAGGCGTTATTCCGGCTATTTATGAATTGCGTAAAGTCAGTGATGTAGCATTAGCTGTTTCATTACATGCGCCGAATGATGAATTACGCAATGTATTAGTACCACTCAACAAAAAATATCCGCTTAAAGACTTAATGGCAGCTTGTAGAGAGTACTTTAAAGACGATAAACGCCGCTATGTCACAATGGAATATGTCATGCTAGCAGGTGTGAATGATACGCCTTTGCATGCAAAACAACTGATTCGTCTGTTACAGGATATGCGTGCGAAAGTGAATTTAATCCCTTTCAATCCTTTCCCCAATACCATTTATAAGCGCTCTGATCAGCAAACCATTGATCAATTTCGCGAAACACTAATGAATGCAGGTATCAATGCTATCACTCGCAAAACACGGGGGGATTCGATTGATGCTGCTTGTGGTCAATTGGTCGGGCAAGTCAAAGATCGAACGCGACGCAGTGAACGTTATCGAAGAAATTTAGTCGAACAATCAACACAATAGCATAATTCCTCTCGCGCAATAGCGTACAGAATGTTAGAATTTTCAGGTTAAACTATCACTAAATGAGATTGGCATGATGGATGAAAATCAGCAAAACAAAGCGGTAGGATTCGGAATGCGCTTAAAACTAGCGCGTGAATTACTACATTTATCCCAAAAAGATGCAGCAACACGTTTGCATCTTAGCCCCAAAATCATTCAAACACTGGAAAGTGAAAACGGCCAAGATGCTTTGCCACCTACGTTTATGCGTGGTTACTTAAGGTCTTATGCACGGCTTCTCAATATGACTGAAGAAGAAATTAATGTGGGACTTGCCGAATCAGGCTTGGACTCAGCACCAATCCAGCCTATTGTACCTAAGTTAGGTACAGTCACTATCGAACGAAATGACCGAAGCGGTCGTTATGTCCATTGGACAACATCCATCGTCGTACTAGTCTTATGTGGTCTTGTTGGGATGTGGTGGAGCTCTCATCCCCACTATACATCGACATCGACCGAAACCGTCGCTCATTCTGATTCTCAGCAGCCTGCTGCGGTTGTTGCTGCACCTACGGCCGCTACTACGAATGCAACAGCATTAACAGCAACACCTACTGCTACCACAACACCCATAATACCGTCTTATCCGGCGCCAGAAACTGCTACTACACCAGCACAACAAGCAGTTGCTAACTCGAATACAGCAGCTACTAACACATCTGAAGCTCTGCCACCAACGACAACTCAACCTGCTTTACCTGCGCCTATCGCTACTAACCCAACAAACAATAATAGCGTCTTGGCTCAGCCAGTTGAACCGCCAGCCTTAGCCGTTGCGCCATCAGGACCTGCTATTCAACCAGCGCCTGCTCCCGCAGCAATAACACCGGGGCTGAATGCTGCCAATACAACACAACCCATCACTACACCTGCAGCACCCTTACCGCCTGTAGCAGGAATCAACCCACCTCAAGTCCAAGCATCAACGATCAATCCATTAACTCTTGCGCCCATACAGCAACCCAACACAGAAATATCAAGCTCTCAGCCCACAAACAAAAAACATCGGCCACAAAACAGAGTGCCTACTGAAAATGTGTCTGGTATGGCAATGGCCTTGCCTGAACCGGGTTTAGAATCTAACTAAATTTTTCTTATTGAACCAGCTCGCTATCACGAGAGGCTGTCATCCTGAATCTAACTGTCTCCTCCGCACTTGTTGCCGCCGTCATTGCGAGCGCGAGCGAAGCAATGACAGGCGCAACAAGTACGAAGATAAGTGGTATACAAATGATGTGAAATACATTATTTTCGTGCAAACAGATTGGCTTATACTGGTATAACATAAATTTTAAAATCTAAAAAATCTGCAAGAGGTATACATAACGTGGTTAACCCTATTCAAGCTATTCGCGGCATGAATGATATTTTGCCGTCAGAGACTATTATCTGGCAGTCAGTGGAAGCCACGCTTCGTCGCGTTTTACATAGTTACGGTTATCAAGAAATTCGTTTTCCCATTTTAGAAAAAACTGAATTATTTAAACGATCTATTGGTGAAGCAACCGATATCGTCGAAAAAGAAATGTATACTTTCTTGGATCGCAATAATGATAGCCTGACTTTGCGACCTGAAGGCACAGCGTGTTGTGTGCGCGCGGGAATCGAACATGGATTACTTTACAATCAAGTGCAACGTCTTTGGTATCTTGGTCCCTACTTTCGCCATGAACGTCCGCAGAAGGGACGTTATCGACAATTTTATCAATGTGGTGCTGAGTTTTTTGGAATTGAAAGCCCAGATGCTGATGCAGAATTAATTTTATTGTCTGCAAAAATTCTTGAACAGCTTGGTTTAAAGCCATATGTCACACTAGAATTAAATTCGCTCGGATCAATTGCATCACGTGCAGCTTATCGTGAGGAACTCGTCAAGTATTTATCGCAACATCAAGATCAATTAGACGAAGATAGTAAACGACGTTTGGTAACAAACCCGCTGAGAATTTTTGATAGTAAAAATGCAGCCGTACAAGAAGTTTTACAGCACGCGCCTAAACTCGCTGATTATCTTGATACTGAATCTAGAGAACATTTTATTCAGTTACAAAACTATTTAACGCAGGCAGGCATTAAATTCAAACTTAATCCTGGTTTGGTTCGCGGATTAGATTATTACACTAAAACTGTTTTTGAATGGGTAACGACCGAACTGGGCTCTCAAGGTGCTGTTTGTTCAGGTGGACGTTACGACGGTTTAGTCGAACAACTTGGTGGCAAAGCAACACCCGCATTAGGATTTGGGATTGGGATGGATCGAATTGTTTTATTAGTTCAGGAAATTAAAAAAAATCAGCCGACGTATGCACCGCATATTTATTTTATTTCTAGCAATGAAGTCTCTTTTCAATGTGCGCTAAAATTAGCTGATCAACTGCGTGATGCGCTTCCATCTTTACGTGTACTTCTTCATTGCGGCGGAGGTAATTTAAAAAATCAATTTAAAAAAGCAGACAAAAGCGGGGCAGCGCTTGCATTGATTTTAGGTGAACAAGAATTACAAATGGATTCCGTGGCAATTAAATTTTTACGTAAAGAGTCAGCGCAAGTTGATATCAAACAGAAAGAGTTAGTTGATTTTATCAAAACGCAAAACTTGAATTGATCTCAAACTATGCGACTCTGTTGCGAAAACAATAATGATTAGTTAAAACAGATCAGAGCATTGTGAGGCATAGAAAATACCTCTACTCAGCCAACTTTCAAAATCCCGCTATTTATAAAGATTTATAAAGATCACATCACAATAAAACAAAAAAGGGTCAAGTATAGACTTGATCCTTTTCGGATCCGGTGTGTAATTTATTATTTATCATGCAACTACATGTAAATAAAACAAAACTTATTTTAATCTTTGGTATCTGCTATAATTAATGATTATAAGTTATTAAAAAGAGGAGTTATTTATGACTCAAAGTAGTCGCCCCGTTGCAGAAAGCAAATCCGATTTGCCTACGTTGATGAACAAACTAAAAAGCCCAATGATATTGGCACACCGATTAGATATTTATTATGAAATATATTTACTATCGATGCAGTTATTGAGTACAGCGCCTGCTAATGCAGAAGCACAAGCATATAAACAAAAAGCCGTTACTTTTATGCGGTATGTTTTAGATGTAGCCGAATCAGCTGACGAAAGCCGTCTCATAGAATTAATGGAAGATCGCCAAAAAAAATCCGTATTAAATCCTGAATATATTCCTGGCAAAAAACCCTTAGTTAGTTTTTGGAGTCCTCATCAACGCTCACATTCTCTAAGTCAATTTCATCTAAAACAGGTAGTACAAAATAGTTTAGCCTTTGAAAAAAAGAAAGCAGTTGGAGTCATCGCATCAGGCAAATCCAAGGATACAAAGTTACAAACCCAGATGCTGACGCGTGAAGAAAGAGACGAATATAGAGTAATTATTCACAACGGCAAATTTTATAAACGCGAGCAAGATGACACATTTTCTGAGATGAATACAACTAACCATATATCCAAAAATAAAGCGGGTTATGCCGGTTTTGTTATTAATATTCATGGAGAGATCTCACTATTTAATCATAATGCTGCGGCAGGTGGTGGTGAGCGTCTTTTTCAAATTTATCATTCATCTATGAATAAAGGCGGGCTTGTATTTACGGCAGGAGAAGCAGAAATTGCTGGTAGCAATTTACTGGCTCTCACTAGTTTTAGCGGACACTATCAACCGCCCGCAATAAATTTTCATGAGGTTCTTAAATATTTTCAGTCTCAACAGGTTAAGTTAGACTTTTCGGTGTGGCAAATGCAAGAGATACCCGGATTAGTGAAACGAAGTAAGGGAAAACTTCCTGGCGGCACAGAAAATCGTTTTGAATATGCAGCTCAAAAGTATCTGGAACATTTTGATAAACAAGCAACCGCGCAAGGAAAAAGGCGTCAGAGTGAAGGCTTAATAAATCACATATCATTAGCAAAAAGAATTTTGTTGCAGCATATGTGGTCAGTACAAGAAGCGTTAGAAAAACTTAGAAAAGAAAAAAATAAAGGATTAAAACTAATCGTCAATAAGCTAACTAATAATAAAGCTTTGGTGGAAATAGATCAGCTCTTAAATGATCTCAATGGATTAAAAACGGCATTTCCCGCCATAGATACACCGTCTGCTTATCATGAAATGCAGAAGTATTTTGATAGATATAAAGCTATTTATGATCATGCGCATAATGCACCTTCGTTGTTTGTAAAAGCAAAAAGCAAACTACCTGCTTGGTCGGACATTAACTATGAACAGCTGTTTAATTTTGGTTTTGAGTTTGAAAATATTGAAAAAGACATCACATTTTTTATAAGAACAATCCATATAAGACTTGCTCCTGACGCACCTGTTCCTGCTATACCACTAGATCTTCCTGCGCTTAGGAATGCGCTGAGTGAAATGGAACAATTAAAAAATCAGGTAGCAAAAGAAAAAACAGCAGTGACATTTAACACCGTAACTGAAACAAAAGCCAAGATACCTGGCTGGCAAGCGAAATTACAAACACTCCGAACAACGATTAATATACCTGAGCCAGACTCACCTCGTCTGCTACGTAAAAGAAGTTCTAGCCGGACATCTTCCTTTTCAATGCCATCTATTACGGAAGAAAATAAGATAGATGCTGAAGTTAAGAAAGAAAATTCTTTCAGCAAAAAAGAGATGGGACAGGCACCTTTAACAAGCTCGTCTTCTACTAGTTTTTCTTCTTTGGGATCTATTTCAGAAGCAGATCCAACATTATTTGGAAACAATAAAAAGAGCGAGGAAAAAGCGCAAACTGTTACATCACCTTCAAGTATCGCGCGAAGAAAAACGCATTAAAAATAGTTACCTCGCATATCGGAAAAGCGCAAATATTTTCGAAACCAGGTATGCAAGAGAATACATTTTAATCATTTCACAGATGATGTCGAACTGCTGCGATTGCAGCAGGGAATGAATAATTTATATTTTCTTGCAATATAAGTCCTCGTCCATAAAATTTGTCATTATTGAACTTTCATTTTTGGGCGTCGGGATAGGGGAACATACGGGACATGCATTTCGGAACCTTCATAGTCGAGTCTCGATTCAGATTTATTCGACGGCTTGCGGCATTTTTGCCACATTGAATACACGTTCGCGCAAATACCCATAGGGTTAGAACGGTCTGGTGCTTGCTCTAGCGGTGATGGATTTCCTTCGGAAAAAAACTGCTTATACAAGCCATAACCAAATCCCGTCAACGCGCCCAAAATTGTTGTTGGGACTATATAAGCCCATACATAAGAATGCTCAGAAGAATAATTAAACCCCTCCATAAAACCTTTGGCACGAGCTTCGCTCTCATGAGTACTCAGACACCGCTCAAGATAATCAGGTGTAGCCCACGGTTTAATGTTAAGGTATTTAATAAGAAGCTGCTTATTTGTTTGGCAAAAAACTGCTTGATCCCAAATACTATACATTAGCTTTTTGTGTCCAGGGTTCTCTAAGTAACCATATATGCTACCCAACCCACCACCGCACGCACTTATCTGAAAGCCCGCCCCTGCCCCATATAATGTATATTTTAGAATTCCTAAACAACCTGGTTTGTCCTGATTACTATCGAACATAGACTTGCGAATACATCGTGTGGAAGACATTATAAACTCCAAAAAAGAGGGTTAAAAAAAGGGTCAAGTCTGAACTTAGGGCTTTTTGAATAACAAATGGATAATCATTTCAACATGGATCATGTCTGTAACAAATGGCACACTATTTTTTTGATCTCATTTCTATTCTTCACAATAAGCATTTTCCATTTCCGTCAGCAAAATCGAGGCGATAGTATCGTACCGCATTCAACAGAAGCAAGCTACTTAAGAGGTTCGCTCTGAGAGATCGACATATTTACAAATCAAAACAGACGCTAAGTTGACTGGATACCGCGGACAAGCCGCGGTACGACGGCGTTTAAAAAAATGACTGATCTAAAATTAATAATCTCTTTCCCCAAACAGCGAGACAATTTTGTTTAGATGAATGTGACAGTTATTTAAAATAAAATCTCTCCACCCGCCGTCGTACCGCGGCTTGTCCGCATAAGCGCTAACCTAAGGAAAAGCCGTAAGACCTAATCTGCGGCTTTCTTTTTCTTGAGCTTTCTGCGAGTGCTTGCCTTATTTCATTCCATCTACTTATT
>JBDTIZ010000292.1:0-8605 GCA_039936115.1 Gammaproteobacteria bacterium | reverse complement strand
ATTGGATGGTCGTCTTGGTTGAAAAAAACAGACGTCCCGTTACCTTAAGACCTTGTAACAAATCCCAAAATGCAAAACTTTTAATTAATTGGTTTAACCGCCGCATATTTTTATCCCACTTCCGAAAACCATGGACTTATTTGAAAATGAATCGCTAAAGCAAGCACAACTATCCAGACCAGTGTCACTGGAATCAACACTTTCCAACCCAACCGCATAATTTGATCATAACGATAACGCGGAAACGTTGCTCTAAACCATAAATAACAAAACACAAAAAAACCAAGCTTAATCAGAAACCAAGCAAAACCCGGCACAACAGCAAACAGTTGTTCCAAATAAGGAATACCTTGGAAAGGTGATAGCCAACCACCCATAAACATAATTGCCGCCAACGCTGAAATTAAAATCATGTTGGTATATTCAGCTAGAAAGAATAAAGCAAACACCGTGCCGGAATATTCTACGTGAAAACCTGCAACTAACTCCGACTCGCCTTCTGCTACGTCAAATGGCGCACGATTGGTTTCCGCCACCCCAGATATCCAATACACAATAAACAAAGGCAATAATGGCAACCAATACCAATGCCAAAATCCACCGGATTGCGCGGTGATAATAGCTTGAAAATTCAGCGAACCCGCCGCCATCATGACGCCAACCAACGAAAAACCCATCGCAATTTCATAGGAAATAGATTGTGCCGCTGCACGTAATGCGCCAAATAAAGCATATTTTGAATTAGACGCCCAGCCTGCGATCAGCACGCCATACACACCTAATGATGACAATGCGAAAATATATAAAACACCCGCGTTTATGTTAGCAAGCACCGCCGCTTTATCAAACGGAATCGCCGCCCACGCTGCTAACGCTGTGCCAATACTAATGATCGGCGCCACGACAAATAAAAATCGGTTTGATTCTGAGGGAATAATGATTTCTTTATTTAATAATTTAAGTACGTCAGCAATCGGTTGTCCTAATCCGAAAATACCGACGCGATTAGGCCCAATTCGAGTTTGCATATAACCTATCACTTTACGCTCAAGAAAAGTGAGATAAGCAACAGCGACTAACAAGACGATAACAATCGCGAGTATTTTCGCAACAATCAAACCTATGAGTAATAATTCTTCCATCATGATTTTTGGATCTCAATTGGGCCAAATAATTCACTTAACTGATGTGTTGTATCAATTCCACCCGCAATATAAGCCGCTTGCAAGGGAACACGATTATCAATCGCGACAGGTAACTCTACACGATTATCGTTTTGTATGACGATGACACTTTCAGCTGCTATCAATTTTAATTCTTTCGCGGTGTGTGAATGCAAGCGCACAGTTGCCAAATCACCTTCAATAATGGGTTGAGTTGCTTGAAGTGCTTTAGCGCGTCGCAACAAACTATCCCCCGCATAAATTGGAATTTCACCAATACGCGACAATGTTTCCGCCGGTTTTTTCAGTTTTTTGCCATGATGAGGTTTATAAACTGACGCACGTTTCACGCTTTCACTTTCCAGACGTGTTTTTAATTCATCGGCAATTTCTTTTGTCGATTTATAATCGAATCCTTCGCCATGAAATAAATTGCCTAACACGCGCAAAACTTTCCATGCAGGACGTGATTCACCAAACGGTGGTGCGATGCCTTTGAATTTTTGCCATTCACCTGTCACATTCACAAACGTTCCCGATGTTTCAGTAAACGGTGTAACTGGCAGCATGACGTTTGCATATTTCAGTAATAATGGATTTTTAAAAACCGCTAATGAGACAACAAACTCGGCTTTATGTAATGCCTTTTGTGCGGCGGCTGAATTTGCACAATCTAAATCGGGCTCAACATTCAATAAGACATAGGCTTTACGTGGATCTTTCCACATCGCTTCTGCATCTAATCCAATCTCACTCGCCTTTTCACCGCAAGATAGGCGATGCGGCACTGCGCCTGCAAGCCATGCGCCTGCTGCGTTAGCGCCTTCGGTTAAAAATCCTAACGTGCCGTTACAAGCCGTTGTGATGGCTTGCGCAAAAGAACGTATATCGGCAGCAGCGGGATGATTGAATGCATGCGCACCGACTAACACAGTGACTTTTTTCCCATCGCGTAATACTTTTGCGATGGCTTTATCGTCTGCTGTGACATCAACATCTGCTAATACACCGTCTTCGTCTTGCAATGCTTTTACAACGCCTGCTAATGCGTGAGGAAAGTGATGCGGCGCTGCGATTTTTTTTGCGTGCACATTAAAATGAAAACGATAATCCATCATATTAATCGCCATCACGCGTGCGCCTTTAAGTGATGCTTTGCGAACGCGCAGTGCAGCGCTGGGTTGTTCTTTTTGAATATTTGAACCGATCAATAAAATCACATCGCTGTCATCAATATCGGCAAGCGTTGATGATAAGCCTGGAAATAATGGCATATTTTGTTGATCACTAAAATCAACTTGGCGTAACCGGTGATCGATGTTCGGACTGCCTATTTGACGAATGAGTTTTTGGAATAAATAAAATTCCTCTAACGTAGAATTAGGTGAAGCTAACGCGCCGATTGTATCGACGTTAGACGTAGAAATAAAATGTTGCAATCCTTTCAGAGCAAACTCTAATGCAGTTTGCCAATCTGTTTCTAGCCATTTGTTATCGACACGAATCATCGGTTTTTCAATTCGATCAGCGTGATAAAGACCTTCATAACCAAAACGATCACGATCAGAAATCCACGTTTGATTTATCGCATCGTTTTCGCGCGGCACCACGCGCATGACTTGACCTTGGCGAGTGTGCCCATAAATATTTGAACCTAAACAATCATGGGCTGCGATGGTTGGATATTGATTCAGCTCCCAAGCACGCGCGGTAAAACGAAAAGGTTTTGACGTTAATGCACCCACAGGACAAATATCGATGATATTGCCTGACACTTCAGACTGCATAGCTTTTTGCACATAGGTGCCGATTTCCATATCTTCGCCACGGCCTGTTGCGCCTAGCTCACGAAGTCCTGCAATTTCATCGCCAAAACGAACGCAGCGTGTGCACTGAATACAACGCGTCATTTCTGTTTCAATTAAGGGACCGATATCTTGATCTTCAACCGAACGTTTACCGAATGAATAAAAAGAATCCGCAGCTCCATACCCCATGCTTAAATCTTGTAGCTCACATTCACCACCTTGATCGCAGATCGGGCAATCTAATGGATGGTTAATTAAAAGAAATTCCATCACTGCACGCTGCGCTGCCAACGCTTTGGGTGATCTGGTAAATACTTTCATGCCTGGCATCACAGGTGTTGCACAAGCAGGTAATGCTTTTGGAGATTTTTCGACTTCAACCAGACACATGCGACAGTTAGCCGCAATCGACAAATGTTTGTGGTAGCAAAAACGCGGGATATAAATCCCCGCTTCATCCGCAACTTGGATGACCATGCTGTTGGGTTTTGCTGTTAACGGTTTGCCGTCTATTTCAATTTCAATGTCTGACATTGTTGTTACCTTAATTGCATCTAATTACATGTTGTCGTGATTGTATTTGGCATTTTTACTTTTATCCCGCACCTTAACTCTAACACCCTGCTTAACTCTGTCACCCCGCACTTTAACTCTCTTGCGCCACACTTTAACCCTGTCACCCCGCACTTGTTGCGGGGTCTGGGAATATAAAAAAATAAAATCCCACATTGTCTTTTTTATTTTTTAAACTCCAGACCCCGCAACAAGTGCGGGGTGACAGAGTTAAAGTACGAGGCGACAAAGTAGATGCGTAGTATATTGTAGTATATTAGCGCAAATCCTACCCCACCAAACACTTACCATGCTCAACATGGTAAACAAATTCATCATAAAAATGTTTCAGAAAGCCGCCTACCGGCCACGCGGCCGCTTCGCCAAATGCACAAATCGTGCGGCCTTCGATATTTTTTGCGACACGTTTTAAATTCTCTATATCTTCAAGCGTACCCTCGCCATGCTCAATGCGATGCACTAAACGATACAACCATCCGGTACCTTCGCGACATGGCGTGCACTGACCACAAGATTCTTCCATGTAAAAATGCGAAATGCGTTGCAACATTTTTACCATGCAAACGCTTTCATCCATCACAATCACAGCACCTGATCCCAATCCAGTACCGGCTTTTTGCATTGAATCAAAATCCATATCGAGATTCATTATGATGTCAGCTGGCAACACCGGCATAGAGGATCCACCAGGTATTACTGCTTTTAGTTTTCGGCCATCTCGCATACCGCCCGCCATCGCTAATAAATCTTTAAACGGTGTGCCCAGAGGGACTTCATAATTGCCCGGCTTGTTCACGTGCCCGGTCACACTGAAAATTTTGCAACCGCCATTATTTGGCTTGCCTAAATTTAAAAACCATTCCGCGCCTTTTTCTAAAATAACCGGAACAGTTGCAAATGTTTCAACGTTATTAATTGTAGTAGGACGGCTATATAAACCACGCACGGCTGGAAATGGCGGCTTAAAACGCGGCATGCCTTTTTTGCCTTCTAGCGATTCCATCAATGCAGTTTCTTCACCGCAAATGTAAGCACCTGCACCTAAGTGACTATAAATTTCAACATCAACGCCTGAACCTAAAATATTCTTGCCAACAAATCCCGCTGCACGCGCTTCATTGAGAGCTTCTTCAAAACGCTCATACGGTTCCCAAAATTCGCCGCGAATATAATTATAGACAACGGTTGCGCCCATTGAATAACCCGCAATCGCAAGGCCTTCAATTAATTGATGCGGATTAAGCAGCAAAATATCACGGTCTTTGCACGTGCCTGGCTCGCCTTCATCTGCGTTGCATAACACGTACTTCTGGCCTGGTAAATCATGACGAATAAAACTCCACTTCAAGCCCGTTGGAAAACCAGCGCCGCCACGGCCACGTAATGCCGATAATTTAAGTGTTTCAATAATTTTTTCCGGTGGAATTTTTTCCTGCAGAATTTTTTTCCACTGCTCATAACCGCCGACACTCTGATAAGTTTTCAGCGTCCAGGGTTTGTCTAAATGTAATGTGCGGAAACAAATTTCATTTGCCACAGGGGGCTACTCCAGTTCTTTTATAATGTTATCCACTTTTTCTGGTGTAAGATTTTCATAATATTTTTTACCAATTTGAAACATCGGTGCTGCTGCGCATGCTGCCAAACATTCCACTTCACGAAGAGTGAATTTACCGTCAGACGTTGTTTCGTTATTTCCAATGTCTAATCGCTTTTTTAAATGCTCAACGATTTTTTCTGAACCGCTTAACATGCAGGAAATATTCGTGCATACATTGATAATATGCCGACCTACAGGTTTTACATTATATAACGTATAAAACGAGACAACTTCATACACTGCAATTCTTGGCATACCTAAATAATCAGCCACTGCATCCATTAACGCTTCAGTGAGTGAACCGCCATTTTCTGCCTGAACAATGGTTAATGCTTGCATCACGCCAGAACGTTTTTGATCGGCAGGATAACGTTTTATCCACTGATCAATCTCAGCTCGAGCCTGTGTTGATAAAATTGTTTTGTTAGTTTCAGTCATTAGCGATCAATCTCTCCAAACACAATATCTACACTGGAAAGTATAGCGACAACGTCAGCAATCATGTGGCCGCGCGACATTTCTTCTAATGCAGCCAAATGAGAAAATCCCGCTGGACGAATTTTTAAACGGTAAGGTTTGTTAGCACCATCCGAAACAAGATACACACCAAACTCACCCTTAGGATGCTCTATCGCAGCATAGGCTTGGCCTTCCGGCAAACAATACCCTTCTGTCATCAATTTAAAATGATGAATCATTGCTTCCATACTTTTTTTCATATCGACACGTGTCGGTGGTGCAACTTTGTCATGATCAGTGATCACAGGACCTGGGTTTTTGCGCAACCACTCAACACATTGGCGGATAATGTGATTGGATTGACGCATTTCTTCAACACGCACCAAATAACGATCATAACAATCACCGTTCACACCAACAGGAATATCAAAATCCAATTTATCGTATACTTCGTAAGGTTGTTTTTTTCGCAAATCCCATGCAACCCCTGAACCACGTAACATTGCACCCGTGAAACCTAATGCGACGGCGCGCTCAGCTGTCACAATACCAATATCGACTGTGCGTTGTTTCCAAATACGATTGTCGGTTAATAATGTTTCATATTCATCAACACGCGCTGGAAACCGCTCGGTATAGTCCCAAATAAAATCTAATAAGGAACCTTGGCGGTTTTCATTCATTTTGGCGACTTCTTTTTCATTGTGCCATCTGGATGCGCGATATTGCGGCATTTTTGCCGGCAAATCACGGTAGACGCCGCCTGGACGGTAATAGGTTGCGTGCATACGTGTCCCTGAAACCGCTTCATAACAATCGAGTAATTCTTCTCGCTCACGGAAACAATAAAGAAACATCGACATAGCCCCGATATCTAAGCCATGCGCACCCAACCATAACAAATGATTCAAAAGTCGGGTAATTTCATCGAACATGCAGCGAATATACTGCGCGCGAACAGGGGGCTCTATGCCTAATAATTTTTCAATTGCGAGCACGTAACCATGTTCATTACACATCATCGACACGTAATCTAATCTATCCATATAGCCAATCGTGTGGTTATAGGGCTTGGTTTCTGCGAGCTTTTCCGTAGCACGATGTAGCAGGCCAACGTGAGGATCAGCACGAACAATCGTTTCGCCGTCGACTTCTAAAATTAAACGCAATACACCGTGTGCCGCGGGATGCTGCGGACCAAAATTAAATGTGTAGTTACGAATTTCTGGTAATTTTTCCATTAACTACTCCTCGCCTTGATAACGACTATCGCGGCGAATGACTTTGGGCTCTAAAATGCGCGGCTGAATGCTGACAGGCTCATAAACCACGCGTTGCAATTTTGCATCATAGCGTGCTTCTACATTACCGCTTAAAGGAAAATCTTTACGGAATGGATGTCCGATAAAACCATAATCCGTCAGAATACGGCGTAAATCGGGATGGCCAGTGTAAATAATGCCGTACAAATCGAAAGCTTCACGCTCAAACCAATTAGCTGCTGGCCAAATATCAACGACGGTTGGCACTTTTGGATCGTGATGCTCTAAAAAAACTTGCAGTCGAATCCGATGATTTTGGTTCAGTGATAACAAGTGATAAACCGATGCAAAACGCGGCGCGGTGAGATGAGGATTTTCTATAGCACGACGATCTACGCCACGCTCAAACCCCGTTGCGGTCGCAGACGTTGTTTCCCATTCGGATAAGCCATAATGCAAATAATCAACACCGCACACATCGACCAAGAGTTTAAAATCAAACTCGGCTTCGTCTCTTAACGCCAAACATAGCTCTCGCAAATGTTCTGGCTTGACCTCTACTGTTAATTCACCTATCGCAACGTGCGAGCGCTCAATCAACTGAGGGAATCGCTCAGTTATCTTGGCACTCAGAATCTCGATTTCAGCCATAGTGATTACTCTATCGTTCAATAGTTGTTTTGCGGTTAATTTTATTTTGCAATTGAATCACGCCATACATCAGCGCTTCGGCTGTCGGAGGACATCCCGGCACATAAATATCTACGGGTACAATACGATCACAACCGCGCACGACAGAGTATGAATAATGATAATAACCACCGCCATTTGCGCAAGAACCCATCGAAATAACCCAACGTGGTTCAGCCATTTGTTCGTAGACTTTACGTAAGGCAGGCGCCATCTTATTACACAAGGTACCCGCGACAATCATCACGTCTGACTGTCTAGGACTTGGTCGAAAAATAACACCAAAGCGATCCAAATCATAACGTGCGGCGCCCGCATGCATCATTTCAATTGCACAACAAGCTAACCCAAATGTCATGGGCCATAAGGATCCGGTTTGCGCCCAAGTAATTAACTTTTCAAGCGTAGTTGTAATAAAACCCTGGTCTTTTAAACCGGCTATTCCCATTCCAAGGCTCCCTTTTTCCACTCATAAATAAAACCAACCACCAAGAGTCCAAGAAAAATACCCATCGCGGCCATACCAAACCAACCTATTTTTCGAAATACAACTGCCCAAGGCACTAAAAACGCTGTTTCAAGATCAAAAATGATAAAAAGAATGGCAACAAGATAATAGCGCACATCAAAAGGCATACGTGCATCGTCGAATGGATCAAAACCACATTCATAAGGAGATGTTTTTTCAGGATTAGGACGCTTGGGACCCAACAGATACCCAATTAAAGGTACCGCACAGCCAAGCAAACCGCCTATGATCATAAAGATTAAAATAGGCAAGTAATTATCTAACACTCGTTTTCTCCTCAGATGGTGCCGAAGGTGGGACTCGAACCCACACGGCTTGCGCCACCGCCCCCTCAAGACGGCGTGTCTACCAGTTTCACCACTTCGGCTTACTATTTTTTTACTTCCCCTTAACTTTTTAGCACATCGCAGTGCTTATAGTTATGGTTAGGGGGGAATACCTTAACCACACAACTTAAACAAAATTGCAAAACACACGCATATCATTGTAGGGGCGAACCTATGTGTTCGCCCTTGCTAAAC
>JBDTIZ010000291.1:0-2624 GCA_039936115.1 Gammaproteobacteria bacterium | reverse complement strand
TTATTTTGCAACTCAATAATTATTGGAGGGCATTTGTACATTTCCGAAGTCGCCTTATTCTCTAAAACTTTCCTAATGTACGCGGGTTTTTGTTCAATTCCCGCTTGACTTGGGGTATTTAATGCATCATCAAATAGATCGATTACTTTCTGAATTAAGAAATTATTATACTTTAACGGCTCCAAAGTTTCTATTACCCTAAATGGAATCACGCGATAATATTTAAATACATAATCTACAGAATTAGTCAGCAGGATTTTCATTGGGTGTAATAGATGATCATCGCTATTAAGTACAAATGCTATCGATGAAATAACCTCCAAATTATCCAACTTGTAATCAAATTTTGCGAATACTAGCAAGAAAAAACGCAGGCTTTTTGCGTATTGAATTTCCGCAAGATTACTAAATTTAACTTCATCGAAACTGCCCAAAGAATCTTCATCCATCATCAACTCGCATAAATTCGAAATTAGAGAATCAAACAAATCATTGCTTTTTAAAAAGAAACAATTTTTTATAAACCAATTAAAAAAGCTGCTATAAAATGTTGATATCGATCTGTAATGTACCTCATCAAATTTGTCGGTTAGTACTGTGATAAGTCTCGCTCTTAAAAGCAGATCGTCCTCAGTAGATGAATCTGAATTGGCCAACGCCAATATTACGTTCAAACTTTCAAAAAAATGCACATTGTCGTAATGTAAATAACTAAAACGCAAAAAATTGCCAACGTAAGCCGGATCAAATCCCATATCCTTAAGTCCATGAAGGCATACATGATTTTGAATATCACTTTTTTCAGTATCCGACAGTGAAGAGGCTCTAGCTATTGAGTTTAACGCAGTTGAAATAATGAAGCCATTATTTCCTTTCAAGTGAGATATACTCCGATCTTTTATGATTTTTATCAAAAGCGGTACGCTTTTAATACCTTTAACTGAAGACAATGCGTCAATCAACCTTTCAAGTTGGCTGACGTTGGAGAAAGGATTTATACGTTGAGAAACGCAAATTGTTAAAGCTCGCTCGTAAAAAGACAGAGGAATTGAGTTGTTCCTTAAATAGTTTACTACCTCCACAATAACATCCCCGTCTGGACTCAAATTATAAAATGGGTATGCAACTTTGTGTATTAATACATCGTCTAACCAATCGAGCCAGTTTTCAACATTAAATTCCCTTACAATATCACTGTCCTTAATTGTCGAAGTAAATTGTTTTTCTCTTTTTGCCATTTTTAACTTTTTGAAAATCGAAACAATGCTTCCTTAATAATTGCATCATCAGTAGCAGGACCTAAGTTAACGTTTAATTCATCAAGATTAATCACATCCATTTTATAAGATATTTTGCCCTCGTAATCGAAATTTTGATGAACTCTTTCTTTTAATGGGTCGACAATGCCGGTTACACTATAAGTACGCCCCCAGTCTTCAATATTGCTATGGAAGGAAAGAAAATATTCATTCCCGTTAAATTCAGGCAGAGCATTTGAATTTCCCCAATCTCCCGTCAGTGCGTTCGGCTGAAAAGTATTCTCCTTGAATAGTGGGTCATATTCAATGCAAACGTATTTGCTCCCCTTTTTTATTGAATTGGTGTAAAACCCTAAACTATCCAAAATCAAATTTGTGTTGCTATAACCTATTTTCTCAATTTCCGATTTAGATGCGACAAACACCCACGAGTCTTCGCGTCCAAGCTTAAACACATGCAAATCATTGTATTTTTTTCGCGCTTTAAATTTTTTATAATATCGATCCATTTCTGCCTCGTCAATATCATCCTCGATTTCAGGGTTAAGTATTGGATTTCTATTAGTCCGAACCAGATACATCATATAATTTGTAAAACTCGAAACGCGTGAATAGTCGTGATCGGTAAAACATTGCGTACATGGTTTGTATAGTTGGGGCGATATATTTTTTTGAACTATTGAGAATTTAATTAAGTTGTGTAAGCCATTTATTCCACTAGGCGCACTTTTTAAAGGTAAATTGATTTTATCAACTCCTAAAATACACTCTCTTATAGATCGAATTACTGAATTCCGAGAAATGTCTTTTGTTTTTAGCCTTTTTATACTTGATTTAATATCAATTCCCAGGCAGATGAGTAAACGCAGTGTGTGAATGTTGTTATCAATTATCAATGAATCCAAAAATTCAGTTATAACTGTGGCTTCATCGAAATGACCTATCGCTAATATTTTTTTAAGGTAATTACCTACCTGCCTAATGGACATTCAACAAAATTTAGATATTCAAAAAGATATTTATTCAACTCAATCAAGGCTATAATGCTGACCAAAGCATTTACACGACCAAAGTAACTAATGAAATAAAAACTAATATGTTAAACCTAAACTGTGTTGGGATGAGGTATTTAATAATATTCATGATAAGACTTATTAGGTGTTAATAGCTAAAAATAATAAAAAAATAATAAAAAAGAATTTTTTATTATTTTTTTATTATACCCCCTGCTCCCGCAAGCATTTTTTTCTTCCCCCTTTCTGGCGCGAGTATGCAGCGCAGAGGCCTATAGCGGTGGGGTACTCGTGCCCCTTCTGGCGCGAGTATGCAGCGCAGAGGCCTATAGCGGTGGGGTACTCGTGCCCC
>JBDTIZ010000290.1:0-3127 GCA_039936115.1 Gammaproteobacteria bacterium | reverse complement strand
TGACTGGATACCGCGGACAAGCCGCGGTACGACGGCGGCGGAATAAATCTCACTGGCGTGGCGCTAGTCGCGGACGTCAGTGAATGAATGATTGCCTCTACCGCATCGCCGTCATACCGCGGCTTGTCCGCGGTATCCAGTCAATTTAGCTTTAATATGATCACCACTGCAAAAACAATAGCAAAGAAAAATGACTTCTTTGACTTTATGATTTAAACATATTAAAGTTATACATACATTTGTATACAAATTAGGGTGGTACCTAATATGATGAGATTTTTTAATCTTGCAAAAAAATCCAAAATACAAACTTCAGCATTTTTACCTAAAATCACCGTCATAACTACTCAAGATAAACGTTCACATCCTCATGGAAGACGTAGAAGACGCTCTGCTTATCAGGAAAACATTACAGCAGCACTAGCATTACCATTGGCCACTGAAACTCTTGAATCAAGCAAAGCAAATCCCGAGGCTATGTTAGCATTATCAAAAGAGTCTATTATTGAACATGCACATCGCCGAGTGGATTTATTTTTTTATACGCTGATTGCCTATTACAAAACACATAAAACTCCTGAACAAGATGTGACGAATTTACAACATGGTAGAGGCAGAAATTCGCATGATAAACACAATATACTTCAAGCATGTCATAGCAGCTTAATTCCTTCATTTATTGATGACACACACAGAGATCAAGAAAAATTAAAACTAGGGCATAAAAGTATTTTGTGTGGTACACATTTCATGCATAGCTTGAACTCAACCGTTGAATTACCTGCTTTTGTGAATGAGTTTGATAGTGTGCTTGAAACGTCATATTCATGTCGGACAAAAAGCATGCGAATTATTAAAAACGTTTCTGAAGGTAAACTCAATCCCATCCAAGGATTAAATTTATTTTTGAAAATGCTAGATCAAACATTTATTAAACTAGAAGAAAATTATCTCACTGAGTCTAATCAACTAAAAACCAATCTCGTTGCTTTAGTGAGAAAAAGCACTTCTAATGAAAACTTTTTTTATAAAACAAAATTTATCAGAGATGATTATATTGAATCGATGTTACGCTTAACAGAAGATCAAAAACTGAAATGCAGTAGGAGTCATGAAGAGCGTGAGCACATATATCTGGAAAAAATACTAGCGTTACAAAAAGAAATTTTAACGACTCAGGAAGATCCAAATTTAGATCGTAGGTTAAAATTATAACGCGAATTTCGGATAACGCTGGGCTTTATCAGAAATTCGCGTTATGGCTGTCATCCTATACTAAGACTAGCATTAAAATGACAGCTGAGTTAATGAAAAACGTAATCATATCCTAAAACTTTTAGCTCTCAATTCTTCAATGTCAAGCTCTTCGGAAAGCGCCCAAAAAACTTCGTCATGAATTTCACCTGATTTTCTGAGCTCATTTAATATTTTTCGCTCTGTTTGGTTTGAGACTAACAGCAATTTTTTATAAGACATATATTCGTCTACCAACATCGAATATGGATTTTGATTTAATTGACTGTGAATGACTTTTTGTTTCATTTCTATGTGTTGAATAAAATCCTGTAACACATTGGGTGGTATATTTTCATTTTTATCTAGTAATGAAGTCATTGCTAAAATTTCATTAAAGATTTTGATACGCGCGTTGGCTTCTTGTTTCATTTTATAATTAATTTCCGATTTATCGGTTAACTTAAGCCATTTGATTAACCTAGGTAAGGTCACTGAAGGAATGACTAACGTTGTTACCACAACAAAATAAGTCAAGTACACGATAAGATCCAGATGACTGACAGATAAACCTGATCTAGCAAACTCAGGGATTGCAAGCGCTGCAGCCAATGAAACTATACCTCGCATACCCGTCCATCCAAGTCCTAGCAGAAATTGCCACGATGGCATTGGATCTTTTCGTGCAATCGATGGAAAAAGTGCACGCGGTATATAAGCAAATGGATAAATCGATGCGAGACGTACTATCATGACCACACTACTGATTATCACTCCATAATACAGTAAGGATAATGTCGAAAATGAACTTAATGCTTTGACCACTGAAGGCAATTCGAGTCCAATCAATGCAAAAATAAAACCATTAATAATAAATAATAAACTACCCCAACTTGCTCTGGCAGCTACTCTCGTATGGGATGTTGCCGCTTCAGGAAAACGAATTCCAAAGTAAATGCCTGCGACAACTGTTGAAATCACACCAGAAAAACCCAGTCTTTCTGCCAATAAATAAGATGCAAATGCTGCTATAAAAGTGACTACGGTTTCTGCTTGAACATTACTAATTTTTTTAATCATAGATATGATGATAAAAGCAACTCCAAAACCTATTACAATTCCGCCTGCTGTGATAAAAACAAATTTACCCATCGCTTCCGTTAAAGAAAATGAACCATACAAAACCGCGCCTAAACTAAAACGGTAGAGAATTAATGCTGTTGCATCATTTACTAAGCTTTCTGCTTCTAACAAAGTGATAAAACGCCGAGGTAAACCCATTCTTTTCAATATCGATGTTGCGGCCGTTGCATCAGTCGGCGACACAATGGCTCCAAGCAAAAATGATTCTGCCCAGGAGAAATCGGGTAAAATTATTTTTACGGCAATGGCAACTATGACTGTCGTTAAAATAACGAGTCCGAATGCAAGTTGAAGGATCGGTCTAAGATTAAATTTAAAATCAGGCCATGAAGTAAAATAAGCAGCTGAGAATAGAATAGGCGGTAAAAAAATATTAAACACCAGCGTGGAAGTGATTTCAAAATTTGGCAATCCAGGAGTAAAACTTATCAAACAACTGCCTAGGAATAAAAAAATCTCCAATGGCACACGTAATCGATTTGCGAGCGGTACGCATAAAACTGCAATAAATAAAATCAGTACGGAAGCTTCGATAAAATTCAAATTTATTCTCCTGTGGATCTTTTACAATAATACCGTGAATTATTTGAGTTGTTGAATTATTTCAATTTATGATTTTACTGATTGAGATGAATTATAATGAGATTGTTAGATTTCTGATAATGTAAATTGCAATGTAGGATTTATTGTGCTTTATGAATACATTTTTTTGTAATAGATGCCTCCCGTCATTGCGAGCGCGAGCGAAGCA